>NZ_CP132910.1:4975000-5248135 GCF_030846775.1 Geothrix sp. 21YS21S-2 | reverse complement strand
GGGAGCCGGTACGTGGTGCGGTCGAGGGTCACCTGGCCCTCCACCATCACCTCCAGCAGGGCGCTCTGGGTCTTGGGCCCGATGCGGTTCAGCTCGTCCAGGAGGACGACGTTCGCGAAGATCGGGCCCTGCTGGAACCGGAACGTCTGGCCCGCGGCCTCCCACAGGTGGATCCCCAGGAGGTCCGAGGGCAGGAGGTCGTTGGTTCCCTGCACCCGCTGGTAGGACCCGCCCAGGAGCCGGCTGAGGCCCTTGGCCAGGGTGGTCTTGCCCACGCCGGGGAGGTCCTCCAGCAGGAGGTGGCCGCCCGAGAGCAGCACGGCCACGGACCGGCGCACCGGCCCGTCCTTGCCCACCACCACCCGGGAGAGGCCCCGCAGGCCCGCCCTCACGAGCTCCCTCACGTCGTCAGGTCCGCTCATCAGTCGTCCTCCAGGGGAATGCCGTGCTCGCGCAGGGCCTTGGCGAGGGCCCTGGGCGTGAGGCCCAGCTCCCGGGCCAGGGCGGCCGGGTCGGACGCGCGGCCCTCCATGGCCCTGCGCAGAAGGACGCCCTCTGCGGCCCGGGACACGACGCCCAGCATGGCCTCCAGCGTGCCGGGCCCGGGAAAGGGCAGCACCATGGAGCTGCCGCGCCTGGCGCCGTCGGGCGGCAGCGCGGCGAGCACCGAACCCGCGGTGCCGCCCAGGGCCTGGGTCAGGCCCCAGGTGAGCTGCCTGAGGTTGCCGGGCCACTCGCGGTGGAGGAGGTCCTTCTCCATGGCCCGCTCCACGATGGGCACGGGCCGCCCCTCGCGCCTGGCGTGCAGCTCCAGGAAGGTGCGGAAGAGGGGCAGGATGTCCTCCCGGCGCTCGCGCAGGGGCGGCAGCCGGAAGGTGAGGACGCCCATGCGCAGCCGCACGGGCTCGGGCAGCGCCTCCGGGCTCCCGCAGCCGCCCATCCAGTGGACGCCCTGCCCCTCCGCGCCCTCCATGGCCGCGATGAGGGCGGGCGCCGGGAGCCCTTCCAGGCCTGCCACGTAGACGCTGCCGCCCCGGAGCAGCGCCAGCTCCGCGGGCCCGGGGGCGCCCTGTGCGCCATCCCACGCGAGGAAGGGGGCCTGGGGATGGCGCAGGGCATGGAGCCGGCGCGCCGCCCGGGCCTTGCCGGTGCCGGGTTCGCCGTGGAAGAGGACAGGCTCGGCGGAGCCCGCGGCCTTCACCAGGCCGCGCTCCAGGGCCGCCATGGCCGGGGAATGGACGACCCAGGGTTCCCGGGGGTCGGGCGGCGGGGCCATGCGCAGGCTGCGCAGGCGGTCCAGCACCGCGCCGAAGACATCCAGGTCGAAGGGCTTGGGCAGGAAATCGTCGGCGCCCCAGCGGATGGCCTCGACGATGTCGGCGGGCTCCCCGAAGGCGGACATGACCACGGCCCGCAGCGCGGGCTGGGCGCGCTTGGCGGCCTTCAGCAGCTCCAGGCCCGACATGGCCGGCAGCCGGAGATCGGTCACGAGGATGTCGAAGGCGCCCCCGGCCAGGGCCTGCAGGGCCTCCCGCGGGTCGCCCACCGCCGTCACCTCCCAGGGGCCGCTCTCCAGGGCCTGCACCAGCATCCTGCGGAAACTGTCCTTGTCCTCCACCAGCAGCACGCGCATGGCTCACCCGCCCCCGCAGCCGCGGATGAAGAGGTCCGACTGGGCCCGGGCCTGGCCCTCGAAGAGCGCGGCGCCTTCCACCAGGGGCAGCCCCGCCTCCCGCGCCCAGGCGGCAAATGCCGTGTCCTCCTTGTAGATCCATTCCACCGCCCACTTCGCGAAGGGCCGCGCGGCCTCCAGCAGTTCAGGGAAGGGCGCGGGATCGCCGGGCGCCATGCCCAGGGCCGTGGCCTGCACGATGCCCGCGGGGGCGAAGGCCTCCACGTCCCTCGCCGCCGTTCCCGGCTTCCGGGAGGCCTGCAGCACGGGCCAGCCGCGCTTCTCGAGCACCGCGCGGGTGGTGGCGGCAACGCCCCCGTCCCCCAGCACCAGCACGGGTCCCCGGGCCAGCCCGGCAAGGGCCGCGTCCAGGGCCTGGGCGTCGGTGTTGGCGGCCTCCCAGGGGGCGCCGGGGCCGCGCCGGAAGAGGGTGTTCAGCGGCGCGGGGAGGCCGGCCAGGGGCGGCAGGGTCTCCTTCAGGGGGGCGGTCAGGCTCGCGCCCAGCACGGGCAGGGCCTCCAGGGCCTCCAGGGCCTCCGCTGCGTCGCCGCATTCCAGGGGCAGGTAGAGCAGGTCCTTGAAGGCGGCCTGGAAGCGCGGGTTGTGGAAGGCCGGGCCCCGGGAGTGGAGCACCGGACTGCCCAGCACGCCGCACAGGCCGTGGCCCGCGTGGAGCCTGTGGCACCGCCACGCCAGCATCCGGGACAGGGGCACCTGGCCCGGCGCCGCGGCGGGGGCGTCGTCGGCGGCGGCGTAGGTGAAGGCGCCCCCCCAGGCGAACTGCAGGCAGCGGCTGGGGATCCCTTTGGGCCCCATGAGGAAGGCCGAGAGGATGACCTCGTGGTCGCGGGCCCAGGCCAGGGGGCCCTTGACCCGCGCGTTGTCGGCGAGGCGCCCGGCGCGGCCCACCCACTTGTAGGCGTCCCCGTCGGGCAGGTCCCGCAGGCGCGCGTCCAGGTCGAACACGCCCTCGCCCACGTGCACGGACCGCAGGATCCGCAGGTGGGAGCGGGCCTCCTCCAGCAGGGGGGGAATGGGCAGCTCCCATTCCAGGTCCAGCCACGCCGGACGGCTGCGGGCGGCCTCCACGAGGCGTTCGATCCGGGAGGCCTCGTCCCCGTCCCAGGCGCCGCCGTCCTCGCGGCGCCGGCAGGTCACCAGGCACTTCCGCCCCAGGGACCGCACCATCGCCTCGGCCGGGATGTCCGGGTAGAGGTCCAGGCGCACCTCCGGCAGGGCCTCGTCGGGGAGCCTGCGGCCGCAGGCCTCGGCGTCCTTCCAGTCGGGGTGGGTGAGGGTGACGAAGTAGGGCGGCGGGAGGGCCATCAGGACCCCTCCGCGGCCTTCTTGGCCCCCTGCCACGCGGCCTCCAGGCCGTCCAGGTCCTGGGCCTGCCACCCGCCGTTGCCCTCGGCGAAGTCCTCGACGGCGCGGAAGCGCCCCCTGAAGCGGTCCATCTGGCGGCGCAGGGCCCGGTCGGGGTCCACGCCCTTCTTGCGGGCCCACTGCACGAGGCTGAAGAGCACGTCGCCGAACTCGGACTCCACGCGGTCCAGGTCCGTTTCCGCCTGCAGCTCGCCGATCTCCTCCCGCACCTTGTCCAGCACGCCGTCCAGGTCGGGCCACTCGAAGCCGACCTTGGCGCAGCGCTTGCCGATCTCCATGGCCTCGTCCAGGGGGGAGAGGCTGGCGGGGATGCCCTCCAGGAGCCGCTTGCGGGTGTCCTGGCCGCGCCCGGTCTTCTCGTCCTTCTTGATGGCGGCCCAGTTCACCAGCACGTCGGCGGCGTTCTCCACCTCGACCTCGGCGAAGACGTGGGGGTGGCGGCGCACCAGCTTCTCCACCACCATCGCCTCCACGTCGTGGAGGTCCCAGGCGCCGCGCTCCTGGGCCAGCTGGGCGTGGAAGGCCACCTGCAGCCAGAGGTCGCCCAGCTCCTCGCAGAAATGCCGCTCCTTCTCGGGGTCCCCCGGCACATGGGCCGCCAGCGCGTCCAGGACCTCGGCGGCCTCCTCCCGGAGGAACCGGGCCAGGGACTGGTGGTCCTGCTCCAGATCCCAGGGACAGCCCGTTACGGGGTTGCGGAGGGCCTGCATCACGGCGCGGAGGGTGGTGGGCGTCATGCCCTAAAGGTACCAGAAATGCCGGGGGTCACCACGACAGCGAGAACCCCGCGACCAGGATCCTGCGGCTGAAGTAGCTCTCGTGGGCCCTGCGCACCGTGAAGTCGGGGTTGTAGCTGTAGCTGGCCACGTTGTGCCGGTCCAGGAGGTTCATGACCTCCAGGAAGGCCACGGCCCTTCCGGAACCCAGCGGGAACAGCCGCGTGAGCCGGGAATCCACGCGGGCGTATGCCGGCAGCCGTTCGCCGTAGCGGGCGCCCTCCAGGGGCGTGAAGCCTCCCTGGCCGTCGGGGAGGCCCCCCTCGACGGGGGTGAACGGGGCTCCCGTGGCGTAGCGCCAGGAGCCGGACCATTCCCACCCCGGGCGGATCGTCCAGGTGCCCACGGTGGTGAAGCTGTGGGGGACGCTGGTGGGCACGGGGCCCAGGGCGTACTGGTCGTCCTCGCGCCGGCGGGTGTCCAGGTAGCCGTAGCCAAGCTGGCCCCGGAAGGCGCCCTTGCGCGCCTTGAGGAGCAGGTCCAGCCCCCGGGCCACCCCGCGCCCGGTGCTCGCGTAGTGCAGCAGGGGGTCCCTCACCACCAGCGAGCCGTAGTCCTTCCGGTAGAGTTCCAGCCGGGCCTGCCAGGGCACCGGTGCGCCGTCGTCCCGCGCGTCGGCGCTCAGCACGGCGTGGGTGGCCCGCAGGGCGCGCAGGGCCGGGTTCCCCTGGTGGGGATCCAGCTGCGTGAGCGCGGGCATCTGGTGGAAGGTGCCCCCGGCGGCGAGGAGCGTGAGGCGGGGCCCCGCCTTGAAGGAGAGGGTGGCCCGGAGGTCCCGGGTGTTCTCGCCCAGGAGGCCGTAGCGGTCGGCGCGCCCGCCCAGGGACAGACCCCAGCGGTCGCCGAGCAGGAACCGGAGCGTCAGGTAGCCTCCCGTCCGGGTGCCCTCGAAGCCGTAGCCGAAGGTCCTGGGGGCGGCCCCGGGACCCCAGTTGGACGTGTCGTAGGGAACCTGGCCCCGGGGGTCGAGGGAGGTGCGCGCGGCGTCCGCCCCGAATTCGAGGCCCAGGAGCGGGGAAGCCTGCACGACGACCTCGGCCCTGCCGAAGGTCTCCCCCTCCACCTGGTCCATGCCCCAGCGGTCGAAGGTCCAGGTCGAGGCGAAGCGGGTGTGGGAGGCCGCCAGGTTCAGCACGGCCAGGCTCCCCAGCCCCTGGGTCCAGCTGGCCGACAGGAAGCGCGTGTCGCTGCGGTTGGCGTAGACCGCCTCCAGGTTCTGGATCCGGTAGTCGAGGCCCAGGTGGTCCCGGGAGAGCAGGACGGTGGTGGAGAGCCTGCCGGTGGCCCCGAAGCTCCGCTGGTAGGACAGGTGCAGATCCTGGGAGATGGGCGCCTCGGTGAAGTTCGCCGCCAGGCCGTACCACTTGTCCAGGGGCGTGGTGTCGGCATGGCGGTACGAGCCGCGCAGGATCCCTCCGGCCAAGGGTTCGTCCACCATGAGCCCCTGCCCCGCCAGGTCCAGCAGCAGGGTGCCGCCCCGGACCCGGGAGGCCGTCTCCGTGGACAGTTCCATCACCGCCGACAGGGCGTCCCCGTAGCGCGCCGAGAAGCCGCCCGGGACGAAGTTGAGGTGGGTGACCAGGGCCGTGTCCACCGAGGAGAAGATCCCCCCCTGGGTGCTCGGGTGGTGGAAGGGATGCTGGAGGTGCCCGCCGTTCAGGTAGATGCCCACCTCGCTGGGATTGCCGCCCCGCACGAAGAGCTCAGCGCCCTCGCTGGCGTTGCTCACTCCGGGCAGGGCCTTCACGCCCTGGAAAACATCGGCGGCGGCCCCGGGCGTGGTGTAGATCTCCAGGCGGGTGATGGCCGAGCCGGGGCCGTCGGTGCCGTACCCGGCGCCTTCCACCACCTCCACCACGGCCTCCTTCACTTCGGGCTCCAGGAGCACCAGGAGGGGCTTGCCGGGGACGATGGCCCGCACCTGGGGCTCCATGCCCCGGGCGGTGAAGGTGGCGGTGGCGTCCCCGCGGGTCAGGGGCAGTTTGAACCGGCCCTTGGCGTCGCTGCGGACGGCGTGGGCGCCCACGGTGACCACGGCGCCGGACAGGGGCTTGCCCCCCGGGCCCATGACGACGCCGGCCAGTTCCAGGGCGGCCTGAAGGACCTGCGCCGCGAGCATCATTTGGCGCCCACCTGGGGCAGCACGACGAACCGGGCGAAGCCGTAGGCCGGGTCCAGGGCCAGGGCCTTGTCCAGGTTCGCCCTGGCCTCCCCGGCCCGGCCCGCCTTGTGGAGCGCCAGCGCGAGCCAGGCGCGGCTCTCGGCCCGGCCCCAGCAAGGCGCCCAGGGATCCGCTGGGGCCTGCTCGCCGTCGGCGGCACGGGCCGCAGCCTCCAGGATGGGCAGGGCCTTTTCCGGACCGCCTCCGGCGAAGGCCGGCGTGTGGAGCGCGTGGATGCCCTGGAAGAGGAGCGCCCGCGGATTGCCCGGGGCGGCTTTCAGGGCCTGGGTGAACAGGCCGCTGGCCTGGGGCGAGAGGGTCATGCCCAGCATCGGCTTGAACCCCAGCTTCAGGCCGAGGCAGGCCCCGGCCAGGGCCAGGCTCTCCGCGTCCCTGCGGGGCTCCAGGGCCTTCAGGGTGCGGTCGAGGAGGGCCTCCATGGCCTTGGGCTCCTTGGCGCCCAGCTGGCTCACCAGTGCGTAGGCAAGGCAGGCGTCCCAGTAGGGACGGTCCTGGCCGGAGGCGGCCAGCTCGCCCTGCAGGGCGCGGATGGCGTCGGCCGGGAGCCGCTGGGCCCCCTGGAGGCGGACCGGGAGGTCCTGGGCGGACAGGGTCAGCACCAGGGCGGGTGCGAATGACGGAAGGTATCGCATGGGGGGCTCCTTGCCGCCCAGCTTGGCCCGGGGCCGGCGCCCCGGAAGGCACGAAGGGACCGGAGGCCGGAAAATCCCTCCGAAGGGCTACCCCAGCCTCCGGCGCAGCCCGGCCATGCGGTCCCGGCTCACGGGCACCCGGTCCCCGGTGTCCAGGCGGACCTCCCCGTTGCCTTCGGCCTCGGCCCGCAGCTCCCGCACCCGGGCCAGCGCCACCATGGCGCCCCGGTGGCAGCGGTAGAAGGCGGGCTGCAGGAGCGTCTCCAGCTCCTCCAGGGTGCGGCCCAGCATGAAGCGCCCCTCCGGGGTGTGCACGAAGAGCAGCCGGTTCTCGGTGACCAGATGGCTCACGTCGGCCCAGGCCAGCACCCGCAGGCCGCCCTTGGCCTGCACGGTGAAGCGCTCCGGGGCCTCCTGGCGGCGGGTGGCGGCCAGGGCCTGGAGCAACGGGGCGAGGTCCCGGGCGGGCTCGAGGCGCGCTTCGACGCGGGCGAGGGTCTCCTCCAGGCGGGGCCGCGCCACGGGCTTGAGGAGGTAGTCCCAGGCCGCCCAGCGGAAGGCCTCCACCGCGTAGTCGGCGAAGGCGGTGACGAACACCACCGGCGGCAGGGGGAGCCCCTCGGCCGCGGCCTGCTCCAGGAGGCCGAAGGCCCCGGCCGGGGGGAACTCGATGTCCAGGAAGAGCACGTCGGGGCGGCACATGCGGAGCAGGTGCAGCCCCGCCCCGCCGTCCTCCGCCTCGGCCAGGCACACCGAGCCCGGGCGGAGTTCGCGCAGCAGGGACTTCAGCCTCAGGCGCCCCGGGGCCTCGTCCTCCACCAGGGCGTAGGTCAGGGGCACAGCCGCACCCATGCGACGCAGCCGGCCCGGGCCTCGGGCCACTCCAGGACCCCGCCCACGGCCGCGAGGCGGCTGCCCACCGCCGCCAGGCCCACCCCCGCGGGCGCGCCGGGGGCCCGGCCCACGCCGTCGTCCTCCACCCTCACCCCGGTCGCGTCCGCCGAGACGCTGAGGACGCAAGGCCCAACCTTGGGCCGGAAGCCGTGCTTCAGGCTGTTCTCCACGAGGGGCAGCAGGAGCAGGGGCGGGATCTCCCGGTCCGCCTCGGCCTCGGGCAGGTCCAGGCGCACCGCGAGGCGGTCCCCGAACCGCGCGCGCTCCAGGTCCAGCAGGAGCCCGATGAGGTCGAACTCCTCGCGCAGGGTCCAGCGGTCCCGGCCCAGGGCCTCCAGCATCCGGCGCAGGAAGGCCGAGAGGGTCTCCACCGCGGCCTCCGCCCCGGCGGGATCTCCCGGGATGAGGGCGGCGATGGCGTTCAGGGCGTTGAAGAGGGTGTGCGGGCTGAGCTGGGCCTTGAGGATCAGGATGTTGGCCTCGCCCCGGGCCCGCTCCAGGGCCCGCTCCGCCTCGGCGAGGCTCCGGGCCGTGTGGTAGGTGACGATGGAGCTCGATATGGAAAAGCCCAGGAGGTAGGACAGAAGGGCGGCGCCCGCGTTGTGGAAGAGGTTCACGCCCAGGACCGGGCGCACCAGGAGCCCGCAGGCCCCGAACAGCGCCGTGAAGAGCAGCAGCCAGCGCAGCTGCACCGAGACCAGGCTCGGCCCGGCCCGCCGCACCCACGCCGAGCCCAGTTCCAGGCCCGACCACATCACCAGCGTGAAGATCAGCCCCACCAGGCACGACACCAGGGTCCTGCGCGGGGTCATGGGCGTCTGGAGCAGCGCGAAGGGAAGCCCGCTGAGAAGCCCCAGGGGCACGGCCTTGAGGAGCCACCGGAGGGGGGCCTTCCGGATGGAGTTCGGGCTGCGGTCATCCATGGAGGAAGCCTACTTCCGAAGGCCGGAGGCTGGCGCGGAGAATCGTACCGGAGGCGGAAAACCGCCGACGAACGGCCTCACCAGAGCCGGGTGATGCCCAGGAGGCCGGCGGGGTCGAAGTGATCCCGGAGCGCGGCACCCGCCGCCTTGACGGCCGGGGGGGTGTAGAGGTCGTGGTACTGCTGGTTGTGGGGTCCCACGCCGTGCTCGGCGCTGTAGCTGCCCTTGTGCTCCAGGACGGCGAGGTCGTAGACCTTGCGCTGGACCAGGGGCACCAGCTCGGCGGCCGGGACGGGGCTGTCGGCCTCGCGCCACACCAGGTTCAGGTGGGTGCCGCCGTCGCCCCAGTGGCCGAAGTCGCAGACCCGCATGAAGGGGTGGGCCTCCGCCAGCCAGCCCTTCACGGCCTCCGTGAAGGCGGGAAGGCTGGACCGGGGCACGGCGATGTCGAAGGCCAGGACCTTCCCCTCGCCGCGCAGGCTCTCGGAGACGTGGTGGCGGATGGCCCAGAACTCCGCGGGCTTGCCGAAGCGCGCGTCCAGGACGCCCTCGCCGTGGGCCTCCATGTGGGCTCCCAGGGCCTCCTCCAGGAGGGAAGCCAGGTCGAGGCTCGCCTCCGGCAGGGAGCTGGCCAGCTCCACCAGGGCCGTGTAGGGCGGCACCTCGTCGAAGGGGTTGCGCAGGGACTCCTGGTGCCGGAAGACGGCGGCCATTGCCTCCCCGGAGATGACCTCGTAGGCGGTGAACACCTCGAAGAGCCCGCCCTCCAGGCTGCGCAGCAGGTCCAGCACGGCCTCGCCGCCGGCCAGCGCCACCAGGGCCACGGCCCGCTGCCTGGGCAGGGGCGCCACCTGCAGCACCGCCCCCGTGACCACGCCGAAAAGGCCCGAGGTTCCGGTGAAGAGCTGCTTGAAGTCCAGGCCCGTGTTGTTCTTGCGCAGGGCCGAAAGGGTGTCGACGACGGTGCCGTCGGCCAGCACCACCTCGAGGCCAAGGAGGTTGCGGCGCACGTCGCCGTACCGCAGGAGCCGGGTGCCGCCGGTGTTGGTGGCGATCATGCCCCCGATCTGGGGGTCGGCCCCCAGGTCCACGGGGAAGTGCAGGCCGTGCCCGGCCAGGGCCTCGTTGAGGGCGCTGAGGAGGACGCCGCCGTCCACCAGGGCCGTGCGGTCCGTGGGGTCGATCTCCAGGCGCCGGTTCAGGCGCTCCAGGCTGAGCACCGCCATCTCCCCGCCGGCGTCGGGCACCGAGGCGCCCACGAGGCCCGTGTTGGCCCCCTGCACGATGACGCGCAGGCCCCTGGCGTGGCAGAACGCCATGAAGGCCGACACTTCGGCGGTGGTGGAGGGCCGCGCCACGAACCGGGCCCTGCCCTTCCCGTAGCGCCAGCCGGTTTCGTACTTCTCGAGTTCGGATTGGTCGGCGAGCACCGCGCCCTGGCCCAGCAGGGCGGTGAGGTCATCCATCAATGCGTCCACTCAGAAGCTCCCGGGTGCGGTCATCTTGAATATAGCCTGGGCGTTGCCCGTGTCGAAGCCCAGATCCAGGCCGCCGCCGGGCAGGGGCCGGCGGGTGATGAACTCGAAGAACGAGCCCGGCACCGTCTTCAGCACCAGGTGGCCCTCGATGTCCCGGAAGGGCCGCTCCACCGGATCGGCCTGGAAGGCGGTCTGCAGGACCCGGCCGGTGGAGGAGACCTCGACGGTCTCCTTCATGGCCCGGCCCAGCTCCTTCTGCGCCACGGCCAGGGCCTCCACGTCGGCCACGCGGTCCGTGGCATGGTTGAAGGCGTTGCCCTCGGTGGCGATCCAGGCCATCTCCGCGCTCTCCAGGTAGAGGATCCGGTAGTCGGCGAGGCTGGGGGCCGCGTGCTGCCGGTCGAAGCACGCCACCAGGTCGGGCAGGAGGGCCCGGGCGTCCTCCGGGGCCAGGCTCCCCTCACCGGCCAGCTCCGCCAGCCGTTCCAGGGCCCGGGGCGGCAGGGGGTCCCGGGAGGTGCCCAGCACCCGGGCCACGGCCGCCTGGAAGGCCGGGCTGAAGCTTTCGGGGTGGAGCTCGCTGAGGAAGAACTGGGGGATGTCCTCCGGCAGGTCCTGGTGGCAGTAGGCGCGGCCGGTCATGGAGAGCCGGTCCAGGGGGTAGACGTCGGCCAGGGCGTAGCCCAGGGGCCCCAGCACCCGCGTGATGGCGGCTTCCCCGGGGGGCAGCGGGCCGCTGGCCGCCAGGACGGTTCGCAGGGCGCCGTGGTCGAAGACCACCTTGCCGCCGCCGGCGACCACGTCCAGCACGTAGGCCCTCGCCGAGGGCACCCGCTCCTGCAGGTCCCGGAGGAGGGCGAGGTTCATGGCGAAGGCCAGCTGGGCCCGGGAGACCCTGGGCTCCCCCGGCGCCAGGAGGGCCTCCGGCACCGCCACGGAGGCCAGGAGGTCCCCGGTTCGGCGGGCGCCCAGCAGGGCTTCCAGAAGGGTCCGCAGGTTGGTGTCTGATTGCATTGAATGCTCCACAAGGGGGCCCGCGCGGGCCCCGTCCCTGTTTCTTCGATGCCGGTGGCGCCTAGGGGGTTCCCGCGAGCGCGTCGAATCCGCAGATGGCGCCGCGCAGGGCGCTGGCGGCCACCGTGGCCGGGCTCGCCAGCCACACCTGGCCGGGGCCGCTGCGGCCTGGGTTGTTGCGGTTGATGGCGCTGATGGTGACCTGTTCGGCCCGGGTGGAGACGCCGGGGCCGGCGTTGATGCAGGCTCCGCAGCCGGGGCCCAGGATGCGCGCGCCGGCCTCCTCGAAGGCGGCGAGCCAGCCCTGGGCCTCGGCGTGGGCCCGCACGTCCTCGCTGCCGAGCTGGATGAAGAACTGCACCTGCAAAGGCACCGTGAGGCCGTGGTCCAGGCCCCACCTCACCACCTCGTAGACCTTCTGCAGGTCGGCGCGCTTGGCGCCGGTGCAGCTGCCCACGTAGGCGATGTCCACGGGAACCTCGCGCTCCAGGGAATCCAGGGGCAGGCCGTTGCCCGCGAAGCCCGGCGACGCCAGCATGGGCACGACCTGGGAGCAGTCCACCTCCAGGCGGTCCGCGTAGGCCGCGCCGGGGTCGCTGGCCATCCAGGGCTCCAGGGCGATGCGGGCGCCCCTGCGCTCCTCCACGAAGCGGACGGTTTCCGCGTCCGGGGCCATGACGCCCGCGAAGGCGCCGAAGTCGGCGGCCATGTTGGTGAGGGTGGCGCGCTCGTCGATCTGCAGGGCCCCGAGGGCCTCGCCCGCGTATTCGATGATGTTCCCCCGCACGTGGCCGTCCCTGAAGAAGGGCAGCGTCAGGAGGTGGAGCACCAGGTCCTTGGCGTAGACGCCGGGCCTGAGCTTGCCGTCGAGGCGCACCAGGACGGTGGGGGGCACGGTGACCCGCACGTCCCCGGTGACCCAGGCCGAGGCGATGTCGGCGGCCCCCACCCCGAAGGCCAGGGCGCCCAGGGCGCCGCTGTGGGGGGTGTGGGAGTCGGTGCCCACGATCACCTGCCCGGGCAGGGCGTACCGCTCGGCCATGAGGACGTGGCAGATGCCCTCGCACCCGCCCTCGGTGACGTCCCCGTGGAGGCGGATGGCGTTGGCGGCGCAGAACTCCTCCTGGAGCTTCTTGATGCGCCGGGCCACTTCCATGAGCCCGGGCTGCCCTTCGTCCTGCGTGTAGAACCGGCCCATGAAGGTGAGATGGTCGCGGAAGGCCAGGATGGTGCCGGGGTCCGCGAAGGGGATGCCTTCGCCCAGGCCCTTGCGGAGCATCGCCACGGCCAGCGGCGTGACGGTCTCGTGGGAGAAGCGCCAGTCCGCCTTCACCAGGAGCCCGTCGCCGGCGGCCACCGCGGGCAGGCCCTGGCCTGCCGCGGTCCGGGCGGCCCGGGCCAGGATCTTCTCCCCGTACGTCATGGGCCCGGGTTCACGGGCCGGCACGGGGATCTCCGCCGTCCCCTCGAGCCGGGCCCGGGTGAAGTCGAAGATCCCGCCATGGCGGACGATCTCGGCGGTGAGCGGGTCCAGGCCCTCGGTGAAGGCGGCCATGGGGATGGCCTCCCCTGCGCGGATGCGATCCACCAGGGTCATGTCCGTGGAGGTGAGAAGGCCCAGGGAATGGCAATAGAGGCGGTAGCCGGGGTCGAAGCTCTCGGCGATGACGATGCGGATGCCCGAGGCGCGCTCGGCGTAGGGACCGGCCTCCCGGGGACTGCCGATGCCGTGGCGCTTGCCGGAAACCGCAACCTCGAACCCGCCCCGGCGCACGAAGCCTTCATGGACGGGGAAGGCCCCGTCGCAAAGGAGGCCCAGGTAGGGGAAGTCCTCCAGCCGCTGGCCGAAGTAGTAGCACACCCAGCCCGGGGCGATCTCGTCCACGGACACGTAGTCCCGCAGGCGGACCTGCTCCAGGGGGAGATCCTCCCCCTGGAACTGTCTCTGCAGACCGGCGGGATCTCCGCACAGGAGAAGCACCCGACCCTTGGTCTTTACAGAATCCGTCCTCATGTCACAAGAATGCCACAGATGACGAGGTGGTGGTGGCTATTTGCCTTCCTCTTCCTCGAGCTTGGCGGAGAGTTCGTCCAGGTGGGCCAGGAGCCGCTGGGCGAACGCCTCGTCCTCGAGGATGGTGAAGTCGTCGCCCTTGACCTCGAAGATCTCGATGGTCAGGTTGCTGTCGCCTTCGGTGTCCTCGCCGGCTTCGCCGGCCTCGGAATACGCCTGGACCTCGGCGAGGGGGGCCATGATGGCGAAGTGGCGGTCTTCGAAATCCACTTCCTCCAGGATGGCGAACTCCTCCTTTTCACCGTTTTCGTCCTCGAGTTCGACTACCTCGATTTCATCGGCATGGTCCTCGTCGTGGCCGCAGCCGCACGCGTGATTGGGGTCTTTGTGATCATGGTCGTGGGCCATGGCGGGCTCCTGTCAAGGCTCCAGACTATTGTCTTTGGCCCTCCCCCGCCACCTATTTCGATCCGGCCCACTGGACGCGCGCCTCTCCGGGGCCGGTGACCACGGCCTGGACCATCCTGCGGGTGGTGGGCATTTCCAGCCTAACCTTGTCCCCGGCGGCGCCTCCGGACCGGGCCAGGGCATCCACCGTGATGGACAGGTCGCCGTCCACCAGCGCCAGGCGCACCGGGTCGCCGGCGTTGATGAGGGGGATGGCCTCCAGGTCCGTGCGCACCAGCACCTTGCCCTGGATCACGGGCCCGCGCAGCCGGTAGCCCTCGGGCACCGCCCGCAGCGCCCCGGCCGGGGGGACGCCCTCGAAGTCGAAGGCCTCGAGCTGGCCCGGCTCCGGCACGGCCCGGCGCGGCAGGGCGCTCCGGAAGCGCAGGAGCTGCCCCTTCCACTGGCCGTCCATGTCCACCCGCACCATGCCCAGGGTGCGGCCCGCGGCGATCGCGTTGAAGGACACGTAGAACCGCCCGGTCAGGTCGGGCCGGCTCAGGTGGGCCGGCTCGAAGGTCAGGGGCCCCTTCGGGGACTTGGGCAGGAGCGGGGGGGTGACCACCCGGAACGTGTAGGTCCCGTCCCGGCCCGCCACCTGGGCCTCGGCGTAGGCCAGGGCCTGCGCGTGGAGGCGGTCCCCGGCGGGGAGCGCGGCGTCGGGCTCGGCCCCGAGGAGGGCGGCGCCCAGGAGGAATGCGGCCAGGAGGCGCACGGCTAGCGCTTGAGGCCGGCCACCAGCTGCAGCATGCTGTCGGCGGTCTGGATGGTCTTGGAGTTGGCCTCGTAGGCGCGCTGGCCGATGATCATGTTCACCATCTCCTCGGCCATGTCCACGTTGGAGACCTCGAGGAAGTACTGCTGGATGGTGCCCAGGCCGGTGAGCCCGGGGGTGCCGTCGATGGCGTCGCCGCTGGCCAGGGTGGGCTGGTAGAGGTTGTGGCCCAGGGCATTGAGGCCGTTGGGGTTGATGAAGTTCGAGATGGTGATCTGGCCCACCTGCTGGGGCGTGGACTGGCCGGGCTGGGTCACGGAGATGGTGCCGTCGGTGGCGATGGTGACGCTGAGGGCGTCCTGGGGGATGGTCACCTGGGGGTCCAGGGGATTGCCGTTGGCGTTCACGATGTTGCCGTTCTGGTCCAGGCTGAACGAGCCGTCCCGGGTGTAGGCGAAGGTGCCGTCGGGCATGGTCATGCGGAAGAAGCCCGAACCCTCGATGGCCATGTCGAACTGGCTGTTGGTGTTCTTGAGGCTGCCGGTGGTGAACTCCTTCACCATGGCCGCCAGGCGCGCCCCGTGCCCGATCTGGATGTTGCCCGGATAGGTCGTGGAGGTGGACGTGTTGGTGCCGGCCGTGTTGATGGTCTGGTAGAGGAGGTCCTGGAACTCCGCACGGGACTTCTTGAACCCGGTAGTGTTGATATTGGCCAGGTTGTTGGAGATGGTGTCCATGTTCGTCGTCTGCACGTTCATGCCGGCGGCGGCGGACCACATGGCTCTCATCATGGGAGGCTCCTAGGATCGGGGGGTTTCAGCGCGGGGCGACGTCGGAGATGCTGCGGCTGTCCATGTCGTTGGTGATGGTGGACGCCACCTTCATGCTCATTTCGAAAAGGCGGTTCAGGCGGATCATGTCGATCATGCAGGTGGCCGTGTCCACCGAGCTCTGCTCCAGGGACCCCTGCACCACCGTGGCCGTGGCGGCCCTGGTGGCCGAACCGGCGGGGTCGAAGCGGTTGGAGCCCATGCGCTGGAGGGAATCCGGGCTGGCGAAGTCCCGGATCTCGATCTGGCCCTTGGCCTCCGTGCCCTGCATGACCGTACCGTCGGCCAGCACCGTGAAGGCGGGGTCGTTGACGTCCAGGAGGATGGGCTGGCCATTTTTGCCCAGCACCTGGGCCCCGTCCAGGGTCTGCAGCTCCCCGGTCTTGGAGAGCCCCAGGCGCCCGTCCCGGGTGGCCAGGACACCCGCGGCGGTCCTGACCATGAAGAATCCGGAGCCCTCCAGGGCGAGGTCCATGTTCCGCCCCGTGGTCTTGAGGGTGCCCTGGGAAAAATCCGTGCCCCTTGAGGCCAGGACCGTGCCGTCGTTCAGGAACCCGGAAAGGGGCAGCCCCGAGCCTTCATTGACGGCCTTGTTGAACACCGCGAAAAAGCTCTTCTCGGGCTTGTAGCCGATCGTCGCGGCATTGGCCAGGTTGTTGGATACGGTGTCGAGCTGGAAGGAACGGGCCTTCAGGCTTCCGGCTGCGACATAGTATGCGGGATCCATGGGTGGGCACCTCTGGCCTGGGTCAGTGCAGAGGTCGTGCCAAAAACCTCAGGCCCGGTTCTCCCCCTCCACCCAGGCCTTCTCCCCGTCCCTGTAGTTCTCGCGCTTCCAGATCGGCACCGACTCCTTGATCCGGTCCATGATCCAGGCCACGGCCTCGAAGGCCTCCCTGCGGTGGCCGGAGGAGACGCCCACGACCACGGCGGCCTGAAGCAGCGGCACCTCGCCGGTGCGGTGGTGGATGGCGCAGCGGATCAGCGAGAAGCGGGCCATGGCCTCCTCGCGGATGCGGGAGAGTTCGGCCAGGGCCATGGGCGTGTAGGCCTCGTAGGCCAGGAGGTCGACGCTCCGGCCCTGGTGGTTGTCCCGGGCGCAGCCCTCGAAGACCACCACGGCGCCCGCGCCCGGGTCCAGCAGGGCCTCCCGGATCCCCGCCGCGTCAAGGATTGCGTCTGTGACATCGATCATACTAAGCAACGTAAGCCTCCCGGGACCCCATGGTAGTCTGGCTTTTTGCCGAGGCCGCCATGAAAAAAGCGCAGGAAACCCATGTACTCCCCGCCGAGGTCTTCGACGTCCTCGGGCGCCACCTCCTCGTCGACGGCTTCCACATGGTCATGGACCTGGAGAAGTCCTACGGTTCCTGGATCGTGGACGCCCGGGACGGCAAGAAGTATCTGGATTTCTACACCTTCTTCGCCACGGCGCCCCTGGGCCACAACCATCCCAGCCTCCGCGACGCGGCCTTCCAGGCCAAGCTGGGCTCCATCGCGGTGAACAAGCCCGCCAACTCCGACATCTACACCACCGCCTACGCGGAATGGGTGGAGGCCTTCGCCACCAAGGCCGCGCCCTCCTACCTGCCCCACCTGTTCTGGATCGACGGCGGCGCCCTGGCCGTGGAGAACGCCCTGAAGGCGGCCTTCGACTGGAAGGTGCGCAAGAACCTGGAGAAGGGCCTGCCCGAGAAGGGCTCCAAGGTCATCCACTTCAAGGAGGCCTTCCACGGGCGCTCCGGCTACACCCTCAGCCTCACGAACACCGCCGACCCGAGGAAGTACCAGTACTTCCCCAAGTTCGACTGGCCCCGCATCTCCAACCCCAAGATCACGTTCCCCCTGGACGCCGAGAACCTCGCCAAGGTCGAGCAGATGGAGAAGGTCGCCGTGGCCCAGATCGAGGCCGTGATCGCCCAGGATCCCGCCGAGATCGCCTGCCTCATCGTCGAGCCCATCCAGGGCGAGGGCGGCGACAACCACTTCCGCACCGAGTTCCTGCAGGCCCTGCGCGACCTCGCCGACAGGCACGAGTTCCTGCTCATCTTCGACGAGGTCCAGACGGGCTTCGGCGCCACCGGCAAGTGGTGGGCCCACGAGCACCACGCCGTGCGCCCCGACATCCTCGTCTTCGGCAAGAAGACCCAGTGCTGCGGCATCGCCGCCAGCGCGCGCCTGGACGAGGTGGAGAGCGTGTTCAAGGTGCCCAGCCGCATCAACAGCACCTGGGGCGGCAACCTCGTGGACATGGTCCGCGGCACCCGCATCATCGACATCATGGTCGAGGAGAAGCTGGTCGACCACTGCGCCGTCCAGGGCGAGCGGCTCCTCAAGGGCCTCCACGAGATCAACGCGGAGTTCCCCGAGTTCACCAGCAACCCCCGCGGCAAGGGCCTCTTCTGCGCCCTGGACATGGCCACCCCGGCCCTGCGCACCGCCACGGTGTCCAAGGCCCAGGACCTGGGCATGATCATCCTCTCCACCGGCCACAACGGCCTGCGGTTCCGTCCCGCCCTGAACCTGGCCACCGCGGACCTGGACCTGGGCGTCGAGCTGCTGCAGAAGAGCATCAGGCTCGCCGTGGAAGCCACCCGCCCCCACATGGCGAAGGTCTAGTGCAGGTCGAGCTTTACTGCGACGGCGCATGTCTCGGGAACCCCGGCCCCGGCGGCTGGGGCTTCCTGCTGCGCGTGAAGACCACCGACGGCACCAGGGAGAAGGAGGGTTCCGGCGCCGAGGCCGGGACCACCAACAACAAGATGGAGCTCACCGCCGCCATCGAGGGCCTCAAGCTCCTCACCAAGCCCTGCACCGTGGCCCTCTACAGCGACAGCCAGTACGTCGTGAAGGGCATCCAGTCCTGGATCAAGGGCTGGAAGGCCAAGGGCTGGCGCAAGGCCGACGGCAAGCCGGTGCTCAACATCGAGCTCTGGAAGGAGCTGGACGCGCTCTGCGGGAAGCACCGGGTGGACGCCCACTGGGTGAAGGGCCACGCGGGGCACCCCGAGAACGAGCGGGTCGACCAGCTCGCGTCGGACGCCGCCAAGAGCATCGCCTAGACGTCCAGATCGTAGGCCCGCCTCAGCCAGCCCTCCAGGTCCCCGTCGAGATCGGCGGCCGACCGCACCTCGAGCTTCAGGGTGATCCGGTCCTTCTTCGCGAAGCCGCCGGTGTCGACGAGGCGCGGCGCGCGGCCCGCGAGCTTCGCGGGGTCGCCCAGCACCAGGCCCAGGTCCAGGCGCGAAGCGAAGGGCTTGACCTCGGCGAACACGCGCCTTCGGTAGATGGAGACCAGGGTCCGGCAGGGGCAGGCCGTGACGTCGGCGCCCAGGCCGTAGGCGGCGTCCAGGATCCGGTCCAGGAGGGGGCGGAGGGCGGCCCTGGCGCCGGCGTACTGGGCGTCCAGGTAGCCGGGGCACTTGGCGAGGTAGCTCTCCGGGGTTTCCGGCTCCTGGCCGGCCGCCATCTCGGCCAGCCAACCGGCCGCGGACATGCCGAGGCCCCGCTCCCGGAAGAAGGCCCGGGCCGCCTTGAGGTCCACCGCTCCGGCCTCCCGGGCCAGGGCCAGCCAGGCCTCGGGCCCCCTGCCGGAGTTCCGCTCGAGATTCGCGAGAATGGCCGCCCCGTGGGCGACGCCGGGATGGATGCCCCAGGGCCGCCCCACGGCTAGCCCGTGATGGACTGGATCGCCAGGGACCAGAGCTCCTGGGGGTCCTCTGGCATGAGCCATTCGGGATTCAACGGCACGCGGACCCAGGCCCCGTCCTGGATCTCCTGGTCCAGCTGCCCGGCGCCCCAGCCCGCATAGCCGAGGAAGAGGCGGAAGGTGGATCTCGGCTCGACCAGCAGGGACTCCAGCAGGTCCTTGCGGTAGCTGATGAAGTCGGTGAAGTCCAGGACCGTGTCGTCGGCCTCGGGAAGCCCGCCGCGCACCAGGATGATGCCCCGCTGGGGATCCACGGGGCCGCCGCGCCAGGCGGTTGCATCCTCGTCCCCCGTGAAGGCCAGCCGGCTCTCCTGGCAGATCTGGCGCAGCGTCACGGGCAGCGGGCGGTTGAGGATCACGCCCATGCCGCCGGCCTCGTCGTGCTCCACGAGGAGCACCACGGAGTGGAGAAAATTCGGGTCCAGGAGCATTGGACTCGCCACAAGCAGACATGGGGCCAGTTGACTCATGCCCAAGATCATAACGCGCTACTCTCAGAGAATGATCAAGTCACCCAAATCCGATCTCGCCAGCTTCTCCGAAGGGATGGCCTTCCTCACCCGCCGCCCCCTCGCCGCCCTGGCCCTGGCCGCCCTGGGCATGGTCCTCGCCGCCCTCCCGCCGCTGCTCCAGATCAAGGTGGGCCTGCCGGACGACGACCTGGTCCGGTTCGTCCTCACCTTCGCATGCCTGGTACCCCTGGAAATGTATTTCATCCCCCGGTTCCTGGCCGAGGCCGACGCCAGCGCAGGGGACCGGACCCTGAACCCCGTGGCGGGGTGGGAACGGCTCTTCGAGGAGCGCTGGGTGCCGGCGATGGCCGCCCGGATCCTCCTCTACGCGGGGGTCTTCCTGGGGATGGTCCTCCTCGTCGTGCCCGGCCTCATGATCCTGTTCGCCTTCGGGTGGGCGCCCCTGCGGGTCCTCCTGCGGGGCGAGCCGCTGCCCGTGGCGGCGCGGGCCAGCCTCCGGATGATGGTGCAGGCCTGGCGCCGGGTGATGCTGGTGGTCCTGGCCCTGGCGACCCTCTACCTGGTCTACATGGGCGTGCTCGCCCTGGCCCTCACGCCCCTGGGCGAGGCCCCGACGCCCTGGGTGCGCCTCACCCATCCCGGCATGTGGGTGGGGAATTTCCTGGGGACCCTGCTGAACCTCTGGACCAGCGCCACGGTGCTCGCCCTGTTCAGGCGGGTCGAAGGGTTCGCGGCGGAGCACCCGACAGGTAATTAACAATTGATTCCATTTCGGATGACCGGTTTTTTGACATTGAATCCGGGTCGCGGAGGGCCATACTCCTGGCAACGCCCTCCGGACGCGCCCATGTGGAAACCCCTCCAGAAGCTCTTCGCCGACCCTGCGCCCCCCAGGGCCGAAGCCGAAGACCGGGAGTACCTCCAGGAGCGGTTCCAGCTCTTCATCGAGCAGGTCAAGGACTACGCCATCTTCATGCTGGACCCCCAGGGGAGGGTGGCCTCCTGGAACCAGGGCGCCCAGCGCCTCAAGGGCTACGAGGCCGGCGAGGTCCTGGGGCGGCACTTCTCCATTTTCTATGAGCCCGAGGACGTGGCCGCGGGCCTCCCGGCCCAGGAACTCGCCCTGGCGGGGGAGTACGGCACCTGCCAGCAGGAGGGCTGGAGGGTCCGCAAGGACGGCTCCCGCTTCATGGCCAACGTGGTGATCACCGCCCTGCGCGGCTCCGGGGGGGACCTGAAGGGCTTCGTCAAGGTCACCCGGGACGTCACGATGCAGAAGGACGCCGAGGCCCGCATGGCGTCCTTCGCCAAGGAACTGGAGGAGACCGTCGCGGCGACCACCCGCGGGCTCCAGGAAAGCGAGATCCGCCTCCAGGGCTTCGTGCGCCACGCCACCGCGGCCATCGCCTTCAAGGGCGCCGACGGCCGCTACCTGCTCCTCAACCCGGCCATGGAGGCCCTCCTGGGCCTGCCCGCGGAGCAGATCCTGGGCAGGACCGACCTGGACATCCTGCCGCCCCCCCGGGGCGAGGAGGTGACGCTCCTGGACCGCAAGATCCTGGGGGCGGCCCAGGCCGTGGAGGTGGAGGAGCGCTGGACCCACGCCGACGGGTCCGGCCACGACTACCTGTCCCAGAAATTCCCCCTGGTGGACGGCGAGGGCCGGAACTGGGGCATCGGGATCATCAGCACGGACATCACCGACCGCAAGCTGGCCGAGCAGGCCCGCCTCCAGAGCCAGAAGCTGGAGTCCCTGGGCGTCCTCTCCGGCGGGATCGCCCACGACTTCAACAACCTGCTGGGCGCCATCCTGGGCAACCTGGGCCTGGCCCAGATGGAGATCAACCCCGCCGCCTCCGCCTCCACCCGCCTCAAGACCATCGAGAGCCTCGTGGTCAAGGCCACCAACCTCACCCGGCAGATGCTGGCCTACTCGGGCCGGGGCACCTTCGAGATCAAGCCCCTCCAGCTCAACGCCCTGGTGGAGGAGATGACCCACCTGCTCACCATCTCCATTTCCAAGAAGGTCTCCATCCGCTACAGCCTGGACCGGACGCTGCCCCCGATCGAGGCCGACGCGAGCCAGCTCCAGCAGGTCGTGATGAACCTGGTGATCAACGCCTCCGACGCCATCGGGGACCGGCCCGGAACGGTCACCGTCCGCACCGGCGTCATGAGCGCGGACGCCGACTACCTGGAGCGCACCTTCCAGAGCCAGCCCATGAAGCCGGGCACCTTCGTCACCCTGGAGGTGGCCGACGACGGCGCCGGCATGAGTCCCGAGACCATGAAGCGGATCTTCGAGCCCTTCTTCACCACCAAGTTCTCGGGCCGGGGCCTGGGCCTCTCGGCCATCCAGGGCATCATCAGGGGCCACGGCGGCGGCATCCGCGTCTACAGCGAACTGGGCAAGGGGACCACCTTCAAGCTCCTGTTCCCGGCCTCCGGCGCCGCCGCGGGCCCCCAGGCGGCCCCGGAGGCCCCCCAGGAGTTCCGCGGCGCAGGCACCATCCTGGTGGTCGACGACGAAGAGAGCATCCGCTCCATGGCCGCGGGAATCCTCGCCCAGATGGGCTTCGACGCCCTCCTGGCCGCGGACGGCATGGAGGCCCTGATGCTCTACGAGACCCACAAGGCCGACATCCGCCTGATCATCATGGACCTGACCATGCCCCACATGGACGGCGCCGAGGCCTTCACCGCCCTGCGCGCCCGGGGGCACGCCACGCCCGTGGTGCTCAGCAGCGGCTTCAACGAATCGGAGGCCGTGAACCGCTTCAAGGGCGAGGGCCTGGCGGGGTTCCTGCAGAAGCCCTACCGGGTGCAGGCCTTCATCCAGGCGGTGAAGGGGGCGCTGGAGAAGTACGGTCGCGGTTGGCAAGGACCTTGATGAAATCGCTTGAGGTGCCAATTTCCAGTTTGAATTTTGCCTAACGCAATAGACTTCACCACTCAGGTGGTTATCGCTTCCCACCTATTTATGGAGCTGATTCAATCCGATTTTCCGTCTTCTGAAAAATATTGACCAAAGGAAGTCGAAGGGATGTCCCCATTCGAAATTTGATTTAGACCAAAGGATGCAAATAATGAAATTGTATTCGCGTCCTTCAGGCACATCTGGCCGGGCAAGAAATAGGTCCAGAAGCTGGGTCTTGAGGATGCCGGGCCTCCGTTCCGTTTTGATTCCACGCAGGGGCCCCCCTCGCGAACGCGTGAAAACAGGGCCGCGCGGCCTCCGGTGAACTCGCACGGGGAAAACCCCAATTCGGCGGTGTCTGAACCCGACTCGACGGTATTTCTGGCCCCTGGGCCATCCCCACCTATGCTGGACACTCATTCGGAAAAGGGGTTCCCATGGACATTACCGCCCTGACCGCCAGCACCGGAACCACGGCGACCACCGCGCTCCAGACCCAGCTCCAGGCCAGGCAGATGGAACTCCAGCGCGTCGAAACCAGCAAGATGGACGAGACCACCAAGGCCACGAAGATCCGCGAGATCAAGGCCCAGATCGAGGCCCTCCAGGCCAAGATCCAGCAACGGTCCCAGGCTAGGACGGCAAAGGCGGCAATGACTCTTGCGAACGCATCCACGGGATCCGTGGACGCGCTCGCCTAGGGCCTACTTCAGCGCCTCCACGCCTCCGAAGGCGCGCGCCGGGCTCAGCTCCTCCAGGATGGCGGCGTCGCCCTCCTGCAGGGAGTCCGTGGCCAGCCGCGCCACCAGGGCGCCCACGCCGGGGCCCAGCATGTAGCCCTGGCCGCACATGCCGATGGCGTCGATGTAGCCTTCCAGCGAGGCGGAACGGCCCACCAGCGGCGCGCCGTCGGGAGTCATGGGGTAGAGGCCGCGCCAGGTGCGGCGCACCTTCAGGTTGCCCAGCTTGGGCATGAGGTCCACCATGCGGCGGGCGATCATGGGCAGGTAGGCGCTGGTCTCGCGGCGGTCCGAGCCCACCACGGGGGGGTTGGGGGTGATGCAGAAGACCACCTGGCCGGGCTTGTGCTGGTAGAAGTAGAAGTTCTCGGAACCGGGGGCGGGGCGGATGTCCACGACCATCGGGTCCAGGAAGGGGGCCACGGCCTCGCTGATGCCCGCCTCGTGGCAGTCCGGCACCACCGGGGCGTCGAGGCCCCCGGCCTGGGCCACGGCCCGGGCCCAGGGACCGGCGGCGTTGACGATGCACCCGGTGGCGTAGCCGCCCTTGTCGGTGCGCACGCCCACCACCTTGCCCTTGCGCCGCATGATGCTGGTGACCTTCTCGTTGAAGCGGCAGTCCACGCCCAGTTCCACGGCGCGGCGGTGGAAGCCCAGGCAGCTGCGCATGGGGGAGGCCGAACCGTCCTCGGGGGAGAAGGTGCCGCCCAGCAGCCCTTCCTCCCGCAGGCCCGGAGCCACCTGAAGCAGCTCCTTGCGGTCCTTCCACTCGATGTTCAGGCCGGCCTGCTTCTGCACGACCAGGAGGTTCTTCAGGAGCCGCTCCTCGTGGGGGCGGTAGGCCACGAAGGCGTAGCCGCCCCGCGCCCACTCGATGTCCCACCCGTGCTCCTCCTTCCAGTGGCCGAAGGTGCGCAGGCTGTCCAGGCAGAGCTTGATCTTGGCGGGGGACGAGTGCGTGGCGCGGATGCCGCCGATGGCGCACTTGTTGCTGCCCTGGCCGGGGGAGGCGAACTGGTCGAGGCAGAGCACCTTCAGGCCCTTTTCCGCCAGGTGCATGGCGGTGGGCATGCCGACGCTGCCCGCACCGATGACGATGACGTCGTAGACGGCGGTGCTCATCACAGACCTCCCTGGAAGGCGCCTACCGCGTGCGCGCGCGCCACGTCCTGCACGGGACCCTCCCCCGTCACCACGCCCGCGAAGGCCCCCAGGGGCACCTCCATGAAGATGGGGCGCTGGGTGAGCTCGGTGATCTCGGAATCCTTGACGCCCTCCTCCCGGAAGATGCGCCGGATGAGGCTGGGGCAGGTCTTGCCGCCGCAGGCGCCCATGCCGGCCCGGGTCGAGGCCTTCAGCTCGTTCATGTCCCGCACCCCGGCCCGGATCTGGGCCCGCACGTCCCCGGCGGTGACCCGCTCGCAGCGGCAGACGATCTCGTCGTCGGCCAGGCGTTCCACCTTCTCGGGCATCGGCTCGGAAACCCAGGGCTGCTGCACCCGGATGCCCGCGATCTGCTTGGCGATCTCGAAGGGCGCCCGCACCTTCACCAGCACCGCGTGGTCGGCGAACTTGGGCGAGCGCACCCGGTCCACCTTCACGTTGCCCAGGATCCGTCCCAGCGTGTCCAGCACCGTGACCGTGTCGCCGGCCTTGATGGTGGACCCGGGGAACTCGTAGGGGATCGACACCAGGACCTCGTCCCCGCCCCGGCGGTAGTCCAGGAGCGTGATGGCCAGGCCCGGGCACACCGCGACGCACTGCTCGCAGGCGATGCAGTCCTTCTCGTTGAAGGTCGGCACCCCCAGGATGTCGTTGCCCTCGATCATGATCGAACCCTGCGGGCAGATGCTGGTGCAGGGGTTGCAGGGGATCTCCTGGCTGCAGTGGAAGACGGGGAAGACCCCCTTCTCGTCCTCGGGGATCTCCTCGGTGATGGTGGCGCCCGGACGGGACTTGAGCACGGCGGCGGTGCGGTGCCACTCCGTGGGCACTTCGCCCGTGTCCCGGCCCAGGGCCCGGGCGATCTCCAGGCCCCGGATCTTGCCGGTGAACATGGCCGCGGATGCCTCGGCGATCTCCTCGGCGTCGCCCGCGGAGTAGACCGGCAGGCCGAACTCCTTGGCCTTGCCGAAGAACTCGTTCACCGGCTCCAGGCCCACGGCCACCAGCACGGTGTCGCACTTGAACGTCTTCTCGGTGCCCGGCACCACCTTCCAGGCCGCGTCCAATTTGGCGATGGTCACCGACTCCACCTCGCCCTCGCCGTTGGCGGAGATGACGGTGTGGCTGTTGTGGATGGGCACGCCCATGCGCACCAGCTTGTCCCGGTGCACCTTGTAGCCGCCGCACTCCGGCAGGGCCTCGCAGAGCCCCACCACCTCGATGCCGGCCTGCAGCGCATGGTAGGCCGCGATCAGGCCCACGTTGCCGCCGCCGATGACGAAGAGCCGGTCCGATGGCTTGACCATGTCCCGGTTCACCAGGGTCTGGAAGGCGCCGGCCCCGTAGACGCCGGGCAGCGTGTTGCCCCGGAACACGAGCGACTTCTCCCGGGCGCCGGTGGCCACCAGCAGCACCTGGGGCTGGACGAGGACGTAGTGGCCCTCGCGCAGGATGCCCACCTTGCGGTCCGAGAAGACCGCCAGGGCATTGCTGTTGGCCCAGATGCGCACGTTCTCGAATTTCCGCACCTCGGCCTCGAGCTTGCGGCCGATGTCCATGCCGCGCGTGCCCGCGTGGCAGGCGTCGATGGACCCGAAGAACTTGTGGGTCTGCAGAACGAGCTTGCCGCCCAGGTCGGCCTTGTCGTCCACCAGCACCACGCCCACGCCCGCCTTGCCCAGCTCCACCGCGGCCGACAGCCCCGCGGGGCCGCCGCCCAGGATCAGGCACTCCACGTTGAGGGTCTCGATGTCCCGGAACGCCAGGTCGCCCTCGCCCACGTCGGGCAGGACGGGCTTGCCGTCCAGGGGGGCCACGGTCATGCCGTCGCGCACGGGGACCATGCAGGACTTCACCGGCAGCCCGTCGGCGATGACCGAGCACTGGGCGCACTGGCCGTTGGCGCAGAAGATGCCCATGGGGGCGCCGTCCTTGTGGTGGTGGCCGAAGGTCCGGATGCCGTTGGAGAAGAGCGCCGAGGAGATGGTCTCGCCCACCCGCGCCTTGAGGTCCCTGCCCTGCCAGGTGAAGGCCAGGGTGGGTTCCGCCGGGATGGGCAGAATCGGGTGTTCCTTGATCCGGTAGTCCGACATTCCTGAACTCCTCTCAGTCGCGCAAGCTTCAATTCAACCACCCCCGTGGCCGGGGCCGGGGCGAGTTGTGACCGGGGTCGCAGGGCTGCAACGGAATCTCAGGAACGGGGACCGCGCCGGTATCCTATCCTGGAGCCATGAGCGAGACCCGCCGGGAGAAGGACAACCTTGGAGAGCTGGACGTCCCGGCTTCGGCCCGCCACGGCGTCCACACCGCCCGGGCCCTGGAGAACTTCCCGCTGCTGGGCCGGCCCGTGCACCCCGAGCTGATCCACGCCTTCGGGGCCGTGAAGCTCGCCGCCCTGCGCACCAACCGGAACCTGGGCTTCCTTCCGGACGCCCTCAAGGCGGACGCCCTGGAGCAGGCCTGCCGGGAGCTCATGGACGGCCTCCTGGACGCCGACATCCCGGTGGATGCCCTGCAGGGCGGGGCCGGCACCTCCACCAACATGAACGTCAACGAGGTCCTGGCCAACCGGGCCCTGGAGCTGCTGGGCCTGTCCCGGGGCGACTACGCCGCCGTCTCCCCGCTGGACCACGCGAACCTCCACCAGAGCACCAACGACACCTTCCCCACCGCCCTGCGCATCGCCGCCATCCAGGGCCTCCGGGAGCTGGAGCGCCAGGTTCTGGCCCTCCAGGAGGCCTTCCAGGCCCAGGAGAAGGCGCTGGCCCACGTGGTCAAGGTGGCCCGCACCGAGCTGCAGGACGCCGTGCTGACGACCCTGGGCCGGTCCATGGGCGCCTACGCCGAGGCCCTCAACCGCGACCGCTGGCGCCTTGCCAAGGCCGAGGAGCGCCTGCGCGTGGTGAACCTGGGCGGCACGGCCATCGGCACGGGCCTGGCGGCGCCCACGGAGTACATCTTCCGGGTGGTCGACGAGCTGCGCGACCTCACCGGCATGGGCCTGGCCCGGGCCGAGAACCTCGTTGAGGCCACCCAGAACATCGACACGCTGGTGGAGGTCTCCGGCCTCCTGAAGGCCCTGGCCACCACCCTCGTCAAGATCTCCACGGACCTGCGGGTGCTTGCCAGCGGCCCCGAGGCGGGCCTGGGCGAGCTGAAGCTCCCTCCCCGCCAGGCGGGAAGCTCCATCATGCCCGGCAAGGTCAACCCGGTGATCCCGGAGGCCGCGACCCAGGCCGCCCTCCTCGCCATGGCCCACGACCAGGCCCTGTCCATGGCCGCTGCCATGGGCTCCATGGAGCTCAACCCCTTCCTGCCCCTGGCCGCCCACTGCCTCCTGGAGAGTTTCGACCTCCTGGCCCGGGCCTGCATGATCCTGCGGACCCATTGCGTCGAGGGCCTCACCGCCGACGAGGCCCGCTGCCGCGCCCAGGTGGAGAACGGCACCGCCGCCGCCACCGCCCTCCTGCCCCTGCTGGGGTACGACCGCGTCAGCGAACTGGTGGCCCGCGCCGCCGGCCGCGGGCTGCGGGCCGCCGGCATCGAGGACGGCTACTTCACCGCGGCGCAGTTCGACGAGCTCACCAGCCCCGAGGCGGTGGGCCGCCTCGGCTTCAGGAAGCCCCGCCCATGACCCAGCCCGCCCCCCGCTCCCTCCGCCTGCACATTGGCTTGTTCGGCCGTCGCAACGTCGGCAAGTCCTCCCTTCTCAACGCCTTCACCCGGCAGCAGGTGAGCATCGTCTCGGACGTGAAAGGCACCACCACGGACCCCGTGGAAAAGCCCATGGAGCTGCTTCCCCTGGGCCCCGTGCTCTTCGTGGACACGGCGGGCGTGGACGACGAGGGCGCCCTGGGCGAGCTCCGCATGGCCCGCACCCGCGCCGTGCTGGACCGGGTGGACCTGGGCGTCATCGTCACCGAGGGCACCAGCTGGGGCGAGTTCGAGGCGGGGCTCCTGGCGGAGCTCCAGGCCCGGAAGGTGCCGGCCCTGGTGGTGCACAACAAGGCCGACCTGGGCGGCGACGCCGCCCCGCGCCACCCGGCGGAGATCCCCTTCGTGGCCGTGAGCGCGCTCCGGGGCACCGGCATCCCCGGCCTCAAGGAGGCCCTGCTGCGGCTCGCGCCGGCAGACTTCTTCGACAACCGGCGCCTGGTGTCCGACCTGGTCCCGCCGGGGGGCCTCGCGGTCCTGGTGGTGCCCATCGACAAGGAGGCCCCCAAGGGCCGCCTCATCCTGCCCCAGGTCATGGCCATCCGCGATCTCCTGGACGGGGAGTCCATGGTGATGGTGGTGCAGGAGCGCGAGCTGCGGCCCGCGCTGGCGCGGCTCAAGGAGCCGCCGTCGCTCGTGGTGACCGATTCCCAGGCCTTCCTGAAGGTGGCCGCGGACGTGCCCCGGGACATCCCCATGACCAGCTTCTCCATCCTCATGAGCCGCTTCCAGGGCGACCTGGCCGAGCAGGTGCGGGGAACCCTCGGCATCGAGCGGCTCAAGGGCGGCGACCGGATCCTGGTGGCCGAGACCTGCGGCCACCACCCCGTGGGCGAGGACATCGGCCGGGTGAAGATCCCCCGCTGGCTCACCCAGTACGTGGGCGCGAAGCTGGAATTCGAGCACGTCCAGGGCCGGGACTTCCCCGAGGACCTCACCCCCTACGGCCTCGTCGTGCACTGCGGCAACTGCACCGGCAACCGCAGGGAGATGCTCAGCCGCATCCACCGGGCCCGGGAGGCGGGCGTACCCCTCACCAACTACGGCCTGACGATCGCGTATTCCCTCGGGATCTTCGAGCGGGCCCTGGAGCCCTTCCCCGCGGCGAAAGCCCTCCTGGAGCAGGTTCATGCAGCGAAATGAGATCCTTCACTGGCTCAAGGAGACCGACGAGGCCCGCCTGGAGGAGCTGTGGGCGCGCGCCGACGCCGTGCGCAAGGCCAACGTCGGCGACGAGGTGCACCTGCGCGGCCTCATCGAGATCAGCAACTTCTGCGTGCGCCAGTGCGCCTACTGCGGCATCAACGCCTGTTCCCAGGGCATCACGCGCTACCGCATGGAGCCCGCCGAGATCCTGGCCTGCGCCCGGGAGGCCCACCGCCTGGGCTACGGCTCCGTCGTCATGCAGTCCGGGGAGGACCCGGGCCTGAAGGTCGAGACCATCGCCGCCATCGTGCGGGAGATCAAGGCCACCACCCCCCTGGCCGTGACGCTGAGCCTGGGCGAGCGCGAGGACGACGAGCTGATGGCCTGGAAGGCCGCGGGCGCCGACCGCTTCCTGCTGCGCTTCGAGACCAGCGACCCCAAGCTCTACGACGTCATCCACCCCTCGCTGCCGGGCACCCTCTCGGACCGCATGGCCCAGCTGGACCGCATGCGGAGCTTCGGCTACGAGATCGGCACGGGCGTCATGGTGGGCATCCCCGGCCAGACCTGGGAGATCCTGGCCCAGGACATCGACACCTTCCGCGGCTACGACATGGACATGATCGGCATCGGCCCCTTCCTGCCCAGCCCCCGCACACCCCTGGGCGGCCCGGACGCGGCAAGCTACCTGGCTCCGCCCAGCCAGCAGGTGCCCAACGACGAACTCACCACCCTCAAGGCCGTGGCCCTCACCCGCATCGTCTGCCCCCAGTCCAACATCCCCAGCACCACGGCCCTGGCCACGATCGACCCCAAGGCCGGCCGGGAACTGGGCCTCTGCCGCGGCGCCAACGTGGTGATGCCCAACGTAACGCCGCCCGCGTACCGGGTCCTCTACGAGATCTACCCCGGCAAGGCCTGCGTGCACGAGACCGCGCAGGTCTGCCACGGGTGCATGGAGGCCCGGATCCGGTCCATCGGCCGGGTCATGGGCAAGGGCCCCGGAGGCCGCAGGGCATAGCCTTGAATTGGGCACCAGGCAGACTGGATCCTGCCGTCTCCACCGGAGGCATGCCCTTGACTCCGAGGGAAAGGGCGTCTTCAGCCCCCTGTCACGGAAGTCGCGACCCCGGATGGCGGCCGGCGGCCACTCCCCGCCACAAGGGCTTTCCACGCCTCTTCACATCCATGGTTCCGTAGGCGCTTTTCGTCCAGCAGAACCCAAGATGTCCTACCGGCGTGGCACGAGCGGCAAACGTTTCCCTGGATGGCCTCCAGGGGGAGTCCCTCCGGCTTTCCAGGGCCGTCAGCCCTGCGCCGAGTCACGGAGCCCCTTTTTCAGGAACAGCGTTCCCGGAATGGGAGTCGCATAGTAGGGCGGGATATCCTGGAATCCGAGCCGACGGTACAAGGCGAGGGCGCCGGCCATGGCCGGCAGCGTATCCAGGACCACTTCGGCATAACCCCGGACGCGTGCGCCAGACAGGGCAGCCTCCACCAATTGAGTTCCGGTCCCGGAGCGGCGGAATGCGGGGCGGACAAAGAGCCTTTTCAATTCGCATGTTCCTGGATGGAGGGGGCGAAGGGCCACCATGCCAACGGCGCGGTCATCGCTTAGGGCCAGGAAAATGGCCCCTCCCGGGGCGGCGTAGGCACCCGGAAGCAGATCCAGCTCCTTCTGGTAACCCTGGAACGACAGATCGATGCCCAGGCCTGCGGCGTACTCCTGGAGAAGTTCGCGGGCGGCACGGAAACCGGGTTCGGTGGTGACTTCCCGGATGCGGACCGGGCGGCTGCCGGATCCTACCTGACGCATGGACACCCCGGGCTCGCCTTCCTGGACATCCAACCGTGGCCACCCGCAAGGTGCTCGCCTCGGTCCGTGGCCACGACCGTATCAGGGCAAAGCAGATCCACATGGTACTGGGTCCAGGGCGTCAGGCCCAGCCCCCAGTGCACACAGCCCTGGTGATGGCCGTAGCTCTCATTCGGCGTGCGGTTGGCCGGGAGAGGAGTCATGGTCGTGTTGCTGCCGATACCTATTTCCCAGATGATCCGGTAGCGCGAATCCACCCTGAACAGGGCTTCCAGCATGGCCCTGGCGGTGCCGCTTCCGGCCCCACCCTCCCGGAGGGTCTGAATGCCCCCATTCTCAACGGTGGCGATCACGGTAGAGCTCTCGAGGCACGCCAGTTCCCCGAAGATCCGGTCCTGGTCTTCCCGCAGGAACGAGAGGGTTCCGGAGTTCACGATCGGCAGGCCGCGCAGCGCCAGTTCCCCCGTGAGCGCAAGGCGCCGGGAAGGGTCGAATCGTCCATGAACCATGGGAAGAACACTTATTTCCCCTGCTGGGCAGAATTGCTGGCCACCCCAGTCCAGGGGTCCCAGCTGTTCGAACCACTCATAGCCCTCGTTCAGGTGATCGAAACGCGCAAAGGTCCGTGCATCCTCGTCCGTGAAGGTCAAATATGACGCGGCTTCGCCAGCACGAAAAAACCGGTCACTCCAATCCTTCTGGGCCACGACATCCGTCGCCTCCATGGCACCGAGGTAGTGCTGGATGTCCTCCTCCTCGATGGAACTGGAATTGCAGGGCAACACCAACAGTTTGCGTTCCCGGCCCAGCCGTTCGGGTGCCGGGGAGGAGAAGCCGGAATCGGGAGCAACCACGAGCAGGTGCGAGGGGCGCGGAAGCACTTCTCCTTCGAGAAGACCCGCCAGCTCGTCCTCGCACATGAACGTGACGACGCCTGTGGTTTCGTAACGATCACTGTCTTCTATATGGAAGCTGGCTGAAAAACGGGGATTGGTCAGGAGCCTAAAGTGAACGCCCAGGGTGGCGCCGAGTTGCTGGTAGAGGTGTGGGCGCACATGGAGCACGAGAGCCTCCTGCGTGAAGCAATCAAGGGAGCTGCGTCCCTGGCGTCTCCCTTGATTCTGAATCAGGTTGAATCACCGGATAAGATTGCCAATATAGTTGCTATTAGTATTTCTACGCATGCTATCACCTCCTTTCCATAACCGGCCTGCTGCTTCATCGCTCAAGAGCTTAAGGGCCTGCCCTGCGGACGCTGGATGGGACTCATAGGGGCCCATACCAACTGGCTGCCGAATTGATTTCAGAAGTTTCACATGAGTAAGCATATGCGTTTCTACATGATACGATAACTATCAGCACATCACATTTTGGGATCACATTATTATTTTATTAAATATCTCAACGAAACATCGATTCTGGATGGTGCATCAACTTTCCAGGATGCGCTCCTTGGCGTAGTCCAGCGTCATTCGCATAAGCTGAGTCGAAGCACATACTTATCCATCAGTGTCACGGCATGCCTTCGTCACGGGGGTGCATATGAAAAATCTATTCATCAAGAAGCCCATTTCAAATTCAAAGATTGATATTGAACCATATTGTGACAATATCCATGACACCAAAACGTTGAAACGCTCACTCGGTCCTTTTAATTTAGCAATGATCGGCATTGGGGCCATCGTTGGGGCTGGAATATTCACGATGACGGGAGCTGGCGCCGCCTACTATGCGGGGCCCGCCATAGCCTATAGTTTCGTGCTGGCGGGCCTGCTCTGTTTCCTCTCCGGGCTCTGCTATTCCGAAATGGCGGCGATGCTGCCGGTTTCCGGCTCCGCCTACACCTACTCGTATGCCACGATGGGCGAATTCATGGCCTGGATCATCGGGTGGGATTTGATCCTAGAATACACCTTCGGCGCTGTCATTGTCGGCCATGCCTGGGGCGGGTATTTCTTGTCGCTCTTGGAAAAGCAATTCGCCGTGCACCTTTCGGACGGCCTGCTGGCCTTCACCAGGGGGCCCTGGGAGAGTCTCCTCCTTGCCGATGGCTCTACCCTGCACGGCATCTGGAATGCGCCCGGGTCGATCGTCGTCCTGATGGTGGGGGCTGTCGTCTATCGCGGCCTGAAGGAATCCACGTTTGCGAACAACCTGATGGTGTGTACCAAGATTGCGGTGATTCTAGGCTTCGTGTTGACCGGGTGGTCGGTGATGGACGCGACCCTCTGGAAGGCGAATCCCCAAGCGGTTGGCTTCCTCCAGTTCATCCCCCTTGAAGGCTCCATCCTGAAGAACGGCCGGGAAGTGAGCGGCTACGGATGGCCTGGAGTGCTTGCCGGAACGGGAGTCGTCTTCCTCGCATACATCGGCTTCGATATTGTCGCGACCTCCGCCCAGGAATGCAGAAACCCGTCCAGGGATATCCCCCGTGGAATCATCGCGTCCCTGGCCGTGTGCACCGGGCTCTATGTGCTGGTTTCCCTCGTTCTCACAGGCGTGGTGTCCTACAAGCTGCTGGGTATTTCCGACCCCATTGCCCTGGGCATCGACCGCATCGTGGCACTGCACGGCTGGTCCCCGGAGATGCGGAAACTCATCGGTGTCCTGGTGAAATTGGGCGCCCTTGCGGGCCTGACCTCCGTGCTGATCACGTTCATTTATGGACAGAGCCGGATCTTCTACGCGATGGGGAAGGACGGCCTGCTGCCCTGGTTCGACCGCCTTCACACCAGTCATGCAACCCCCCATGTGGCAATCTCCACCGCAACCCTGGCCATTGCTTTGGGAGCCGGCATCCTTCCACTGAGCCTGGTGGGGGAACTCGTTTCCATCGGCACCCTCCTGGCGTTCATGATCGTTTGCCTGGGCATTCCCGTCCTGAGGGTGACCAGCCCTCATGCAGCGCGGCCGTTCCGGACACCCCTGCCCTGGCTTGTGGGCCCCCTCGGGGCGCTGGCCTGCATCTGGGTCATGTCGGCCTTGCCCGTGGACGCCTGGATCCGTTTGGCTCTGTGGCTGGCAATCGGGATCGTCATCTATTTCAGATACGGAATGCGGAACAGCAAACTCCGGAATTCTTCCCGACCAAGCGCCGGAGGCGGCGATGACTGACTGGAACAACACGATATTGCAATGCCTCCAGCTGGATCCCGCAAAAACCCGCTTCCAGGTTTGGCCCGTGGGCGAGGTACCGGAGTCGGTCAAGCGCAGTTTCGACGAGCTTCCCGCGGACGCCTATCTGGATGCCCCGAGGGCTTACCGGTTCAGGAGCTACGGCTGCGGCGAAGTGGAGGATGGCCGGTTTTCATACCTCGGCGCGCCGCCATTCATCCAGGACCCGCGCTACAACGTATTCAAGGGCGGCGTGCACAGAACTTTCGGGCCGCTCTCAAGTCAGGTCAAACGATATTTGGAAACGACCCTGCTGAAGAAGATCTTCCTTCCCATTCTTCCTCCCGCCCCCGGGTACGACGTCGGCATCCATCAGATCAGGGTCATCGCCGGTCCGTCCCTGGTGGGCCTGCCTGCTCCCGAAGGCGTTCACCAGGACGGGTTCGACTTCGTTTCGATCCTGATGGTCGGCGTCGAGAACGGGATGGGCGCCAAATGCATGCTTTACGATCTGCAGGACAACGAGAGGATCGTTCTGGAAGCCACCATCCCGGAAAATACGCTTTTCATCTTCAACGACCGTACCTACAAACACTACACCACGGCCTTGACCCCCATGCGCTCGGGGCCGGCCAGGCGTGACGTGTTCATCTTCACCATTTCCCGAAGGATGCTCCATGGCCAAGCCGTCTGAGTACGCCATTCAGAGCTGGCTGTTTGAAGTGGCCCTGGGCAACTTCGACATCGACCTGGGCGAAAGCGGCATTCAATGTCGCCACCTTGAGGAACTGCGCCAAGCTCCGACGCAGGCCTTGGACTATGCCCCGGACCGGGGCCAGGCCACCTTGAGGGAGGAGGTTGCCCTCCTCTATTCGGTGGATCCGTCCCAGGTCCTCATTACCCACGGTGCCCAGGAGGGGCTCTTCCTTTTCTACTGCAGCCTGCTTGGCTCCGGCGACCACGTGGTGACCACGATGCCAGGTTGGCAGCAGTCCTGGGAAATCCCTCGCTGGCTCGGAGCGGACATCTCCACCCTTCGTTTCGGACGGGACCAGGGGTTCCGCTTCGATTTGGCTCAGCTGCGCAGGAGCATACGCAGGAACACGAATCTCCTCGTGCTGAATTTCCCCAATAACCCTATCGGTTGCGATCTTACGGAGGAGGAGTGGAAGGAGGTGGGAGCGTTGGCAGAGGAGCATGGGCTGAGCGTGATGAATGACGAGGAATACGCTAGCAATTATGCGAAATCCATCATTCACCGGATGCCCCGCGCTTCGGCGGTTTCAGGTCTTTCCAAGATATACGGCTTCCCTGGCCTTCGAATCGGGTGGCTCATTTCGGATTCTGCCACGATTCAGGCCGCCACCAATATGAAGCGGTACACCACGGTGTGCAATGCCTCCCTGTGCGAGCAGCTGGGACTTCAGGTGCTTAAGAAGAGGGCTATGTTTCTGGAGACCTACCAGACCTTGAACCGGGAGGGTCTGGCAATCCTGAAGGATTGGCTTGTGGACCACCCCAACCTCAGGCTTTCCGTTCCTCGAGGCACGCCCTTCGCTTACCTGACGGTCCCCCCGTCTGTGGACAGTGCCTGTCTGGCACGCAGACTCCTATACGAACAACGGACGTTGGTGATGCCAGGTGAAGTGTTCATGGATGAGCATGCCCTTCGCCTTACGTTCGGAAGATCGGCGGCCATTCTCAGGCGGGGGCTTCAGGCCCTGGCAAGGGTACTTTGACGCCATGTGCGGCCTTCGTCCTGTCCTCAAGACTGCTTTCCAGGATTCTGTTCCTGTCTTTTTCGGTTACGTTCCACTTGGCATCGTCTTCGGCCTCCTCCTGGTGGGCCACGGTCATCCCTGGGTGCTGGCCCCCTTGATGAGCACGTTCGCCTACGCTGGCACCACCCAACTCGTGGCCATCGGGATGATCGACCGGAATGCCTCACTATTGGCCCTTTTCTCGGCCATCGCCATCATCGACCTCCGCCATATCTTCTATTCCCTCTCAGTGGCGGAACGCTTTCCTGTCCGGTGGCGCAGAAAGTGGTATCTCACCCATGGCCTCACCGACGAGACCTATTCCATTCTTACCTCCCGTCCGCCTCTGCCCGAAAACGATGCGGAGTATTGCCTGTTCCTTACCCTCCTCAACCACCTCTACTGGATCGGCGGCACGACCCTGGGCGCGCTGTTCGGGACGCTGGTGAAGGTGGAGATCCCTGCCCTCCGGTTTGTGCTGACCGCCCTCTTCCTGGTTCTTACCCTGGAGCAGTGGCAGGCAAGCAGATCCCGGTATCCCTTCCTGGCCGCCCTCCTGGCGGGGGGCCTCGCCTTGGCCATGTGCAGAAAGCAGCTGCTTCTTCTTTCCCTGCTCATCGCGACAATCCTCCTGCTTATGGAAAGGGAAGAACCATGCGCTACCTGATCGGCGGCCTAGGTGTCATGTTCCTCACAACGGCGCTGACCCGGACCCTGCCTTTCCTCCTCGCTGCGCGCCTGGGAGCGAGGCCTCGGCTCAGAAACCTGGGCCGAAAACTCCCGGCGGCCATCATGGTGCTGTTGAGCCTGCAAAGCCTCAGCGAAGTGGACTATTTGAGGTATCCCCATGGGCTGCCCGAAATCCTGGCGTCGGGAGTCGTGCTGGCCGTCCATGGCCTGGGTAGGAACAGTCTCCTGAGTATTTCCGTGGGCACCCTCGCCTATGCCCTTTGTTCACAGTTTGTCTTCGTTCCGCCCATCGCCCCGTGATGACAGATTGAGGGGGTCATGGGCAAGGGCCCCGGAGGCCGCAGGGCCGTTTAGCGCCTGGAGACGGTTCCCGACGCGGTGTTGTTGGCGCACCAGATGTTGACGCCATCGAACGCGATGCCCGACACGCCCAGGCCCGCCGGGACGGTGGCCGCCAGACTGGCGTCGGCGACCTTGATCTTGCCCATGGTGTTGCCGCTTGCCACCCAGAGGTGGACGCCGTCGAAGGCCATCGAGGTGGGAGTGTTGATCCCGGTGCAGGTGGCGGCGACGGTGCCGTCGGCGACGTTGAGCTTCTTCACCGAACTCGGCACGGAGCCCGAGCCCAGGAGCGAAACCCAGATGTTGGAGCCGTCGAAGGCCACAGCGACCGGGAAGGCGCCGTTCTCCCAGTCCTGGTCCATGGAGCCCACCGTGTAGGTCGCCACGATGGCCGGATTGGCCACGTTGATCCGCGTGACGGTTATGTCGTTCGAGTTGGCGGTCCAGATGCTGGTGCCGTCGAAGGCCATGGAGATGGGCCCCTGCCCCACCAGGTAGGCTCCAAGCTGGCTGCCGTTGGACACATCGACCCGGTAGACGTACCCGTCGATGCTGGCGACCCAAAGGACCGTCCCGTCGAAGGCCACCGCGAAGGCGTTGTCGGTCCCGATCTTGTAGGAGCCGAGCACGGTGCCGTCGACGCCGCTGAATTTCGTCAGGTTGGTGGTGGCGCTCCCCAGCAGGCTGCAGACCCAGACGTTGACGCCGTCGAAGGCCACGCCGGTGGGGCAGTTGCCCGGAATCGCATAGGTGCCGAGCACCGCCCCGGTGGCCGTCAGGATCCGGGTCACGTTGTTGCTGGAGTAGTTCCCGACCCACATGCTCCGGCCATCGAACGCCAGCGCCACGGGATGGGAGCCCACCGCGATCGCGGGAAAGGTGGTGTTGGCGCCGTACCAGGCGAGCGTGGCGATCTGCAGCGGCGACCGCGTGGCCGAGCTACCGCCACCGGAACTGCCCGCCGGCCCCGCAGGCCCCTGAATGCCCTGGGGCCCGGTCGCGCCCGTTGCGCCGGCCGGCCCGGTAAGCCCCTGGGGTCCGATGCTGCCAGGCGCTCCGGTCGCACCGGCAGGTCCGGCAGGTCCCTGGAGTCCGGTCGCGCCGGCTGGGCCCGCGGGTCCGGCCGAGCCTGTCAGGCCGATGGGTCCCTGGGGTCCCATCGCCCCCGTCAGACCCGCTGCGCCCTGAGGACCGGCGGCACCGGTTGCGCCCGCGGGCCCGGCCGGACCCGTCAGACCGACGGGCCCCTGTGCGCCGACGGAACCGGTGGCGCCCGTCAGACCGATGGGTCCCTGTGGGCCGACGGAACCGGTGGCGCCCGGCAGGCCAATGGAACCCTGTGGGCCGACGGGACCGGTGGCGCCCGTCAGACCGATGGGCCCCTGCGTGCCGGCGGGGCCGGTGGCGCCCGTCGGACCGATGGGCCCCTGCGCGCCGGTGGGACCGGCGACGCCCGTCAGGCCGATGGGCCCCTGGAGGCCGGTGGGACCCGCCGTGCCCGCGGGGCCCTCGGGCCCCTGGGCTCCGGAGGGGCCGGCGATGCCCGCAAGGCTCGACGGAGCCCAACGGGTGCCGTCGAACACAAGCGACTGGCCGGGGACGGGGGCCGCCGTGGTCAGGTCCAGGGGGTAGCCCTGGAGGCCCGTCACCTGCGTCTGCCCCTGGGTTCCCGTGAGGTCCCCGGCAAAGGCGCCGGTGACTTCCCAGGCGCTGCGCGCCTGGAAGCCGGGGATGATGTCCACGTCGGGGGTGAGGGCCAGGCCGGAGAGGGTGACATGGAGCTTCAGGCCGGCCCGGCCCAGGATCTCGGCGGGCATGGGGGGCATGCCCGCGGAACCCAGCACCGCGGAATAGAGGCCGACGTTCACGGCGAGGGTCTGGGGGCCCGAATGCCACACCGGGCTTCCCGCCGCATCCAGGATGGTGAAGGTGAAGCTCCGGTCCCCGGTCACGGGCGCCGCGCCTTCCAGGAGCCGGCCCTGGTAGGCCAGGGTGGGCGGCGGGGCCGGATCGGCGGCGAGTGCGGGAGCGGCGAGGAGGATGGCGAGGAGGGGGGTTCGGAGGGCGTGTCGCAAGGGGGGCACCTTCAAGGGGGAGGTCGGGACGACGTTCAAAGGCCGGGAGGCAGGAAACCGTGGCGCACCTGCACGGCCGGGTCGGCGCTGACGGCGTTGGTGACCGGAACGACTTCACCCACCAGCGCGGCGTTGGCGGCGCCGGTGCCGGGCTGGGTCTGCCCCTGGCCCGAGGCCTGCTCCTGGCCCGGGGTGGAGGTGGCCGGAGCCGGGGGCGGGAGGATCGTCACGTTGGCCGTGGCGCGGTAGGGGGCCTCCAGGCCGTAGCTGACACGGACGGTGCACGCCCCGGGGGCGCCGGCGGCGGTGAAGGCGCCGGTGGGCGAGATGAGGCCGGCGGACGGAGGCTCCACGGACCAGGTGGCCACGGCTCCCGGCGGCAGGGCGGCGGAGAACTGCACCGACTGGCCCACGGCCAGGATGGGGGAAGACGGCGCCAGGACCAGGGCCGCCGGCGCCTGCGGGGAGCTCCTCCGGGAGCCTCCGCACCCCGCTGCGAGAAGGAGGGCCAGGGCCAGCCAGGAAAGGGAACGGGGACGGCAGGTGGACACGAGGGGGCTCCCTGTGGCTGATCACTCGGCTGACCACGCCGGGACTCCGGCGGGGATGGGGATCCGTCATTCGGGCCCACGAAGGCTGCCCTAGACCGAACCTTGAAAAGCGTATCGGCAATTGAGACTCATTACGTAATGTATTTTCAAAATTCCAAAGAGGCGCCGGAAGGCGGATCGGCCCCTTGAGAAAGGACGGGAAAACCCGTCGCGAGGAATGAGTCTCAACAAGGTTCAATCGCCTGGAAACGAAGCCGGAGCCCCGGCCTGCGGAGGAGACAGTTGCCCCCCCTTCCCCCTGGCTCCATCATGGGAACCAAGGCCCGTTCCAGGGCCGAGAGGCCCGCATGAACGAAGAAGCCCATTCCCAGAGAGCCCGGATCCGCGTCTCGACGCTGTCCATCACCGCGGGTCTCTTCATCCTCGGCCTGAAATACTACGCCTTCCACATCTCCCATTCCGCCGCCCTGAAGTCCGATGCCATCGAGAACGTGGTCAACGTGGTGGCCGCCGTGTTCGCCCTGGGCGCCATCATCTTCGCGGGCAAGCCGGCGGACAGGGAGCACCCCTACGGCCACGGCAAGATCGAGCACTTCTCCGCGGCCTTCGAAGGCGGCATGATCAGCCTCGCGGCGGTGCTCATCGGGTACGAGGCCGTGCACTCCCTGGTGGACCGCCCCCCCCTGGAGCACCTGGGCAAGGGCATGGCCATCAACTTCGCCGCCGGCGTGCTCAACGGCGCGCTGGGGCTGTACCTCATCCACTGCGGCAGGAAGCAGCGCTCCCTCGCCCTGGAGGCCGACGGCCACCATGTCCTGTCCGACTTCTACACCACCGTGGGCCTGGGCATCGGCCTGTTCCTGGTGGCCCTCACGGGCTGGCAGTGGCTGGACGCGATCATCGCCCTGGGCGTGGGCGGGCTCCTGGCCTGGACCGGCTTCAAGCTGGTGCGTTCCTCCAGCGCCGCCCTCCTGGACACCGAGGACCCCGACCTCCTGGACAAGCTGGTGGCCGCCATCAACCGGATCCGCCCCGACGACATCCTGGCCATCCACGAGCTGCGCACCATGCGCTCGGGCCGCTACATCCACGTGGACATCCACATGGTGGTGCCCGAGTTCTACGGCATCGCCCAGAGCCACGACCTGGCCGACGCCTTCGCGAAGTCCGTGGTGCGCGAGGCGGGCATCGAGGGCGAGCTCCACACCCACGTGGACCCTTGCCAGCGGGCCCTGTGCGACCACTGCTCCGTGGAGCCCTGCCCCATCCGGCAGCACAGCCAGGAGCGGACCCTGCCCATCACGACGGAGGAGGCGGTCGCGGCGGGCCCCGTCTAGCTGACCGGCACCGTGAGCCTGGCCTGGAAGGAATCCCCCGCCTCGTTGGTGATCTCGCACACCAGCTCCAGCTTCGGCCCGTCCCCGGCCTCGAAGACCACCAGGGGCGCGTCGGCTCCCGAGGTGATGGTTCCGCCCGTGACCTTCCACGCATAGCGGCACCCGGCCTGCTCCACGACGCTGGCCCGAAGGGCCTTGGCGCCCGGAGCGACCTTGCCGGGGCCCTTCACGGCGCCTGCGGGGGCGGCCACGACCTTCACGGGCACGGTGGCCTTGATGGCGGGATCGTCCTTGGAGCGCACCTGGACCGTGTAGGCGCCGGGCTTGCCGGGGGCGCGGTACCTGCCCGAGGCGTCCACCGTGCCGCCGCCGGCTTCCAGCACCGACCACTGCACCTCCCCGGTGGCGCCGCCCTCCAGGGTGAACCCGAGCTTCGTGCTGGCCCCGGCGGTCACGGTGACGGAGGCGGGCGTGACCGACAGGTCCACCCCGGGCGACAGGGGCAGTTCCAGGGAGGCCGTGAGCCCCTGGCCGGCGGCGTTGACCACCCGGCAGGAAAGGACGGCCCTGGGCCCGGAGCCGGCGTCGAAGGCCACCGTGGCGCCGCGGGCGCCGCCCTTGAGGACCCCGCCCTCCACCTTCCATTCGTAGGTGGCCCCCTCCTGCGCCGGCACCGAGGCGCGCACGTCGCGGGCGCCGGCCATCACCCTCGCGGGGGCCGTCACGGGGCCCCGGGGGGGAGGCACCACCTTGACCGTGGCCGAGGCCGTGCGGCCCCCGTAGGCCCTGGCCACCACCGTGGCCGTGCCCGGCTCGGCAGGCGCCGTGAAGTGCCCGGAGGCGTCCACGGAGCCGCCCTGGGCCTCCCAGGCCACCGCGGGCCTGGAACCGTCCTGGGCCCGGGCCTTGAAGTCCGTCCCCTGACCCGCGGTCACCGCCACGGAGGCCGGTTCCACCACCAGGGGCGAGGGGGCCATGGGGGACACGGGCGCGATGGCCTTGGGCTCGACGCAGCCCAGGACCAGGAGGAGGCAGGCCGGGATCAGAAGGGTGGAATGAGCCATGTGCGTCTCCCCAGGAATGCCTCCAGTCTACCAAAGCCAAGGTTCCGCACCGGCCCCCGGGGGGCCCCGGGCCGCCCCTGAAGGTCAACACCTTCATTTTCCAACACTTGAACGGTTGGCATCCCTTTCGCTCCCCGGTATCCCGGTGTCAACATGCTGACCTTCCTGGACAGGCTCCTTCCGTATATCACCCGCCTCTCGAAGCGGGCGGACCTGGCCACGCCCGTTTTCGTCCTCATCGTCATGGTCGTCATGATCCTGCCCCTGCCGGCGTTCGTGATCGACATCCTGATCGTCTTCAACATCACCATGTCCCTCCTGATCCTCATGGTGGGCATGTATGTGGCCAAGCCCCAGGAATTCAACGCCTACCCCTCCATCCTGCTGATCATCACCCTGTTCCGGCTGGCCCTGAACGTGGCCACCACGCGGCGGATCCTCCTCTACGGTGGCGAGCAGGGGCCCGAAGCGGCCGGGCACATGGTGCAGGCCTTCGGCCAGTTCGTGGTGGGCGGCAGCTACATCATCGGCCTGGTGGTGTTCCTCATCCTCCTGGCCATCCAGTTCCTGGTCATCAACCACGGCTCCGGCCGCATCGCCGAAGTCACCGCCCGGTTCACCCTGGACGCCATGCCCGGCAAGCAGATGGCCATCGACGCCGACCTGAACGCCGGCTACATCGACGAGGTGGAGGCCCGCAAGCGCCGCAGGGAACTGGGCGAGGAGGCCAACTTCTACGGGGCCATGGACGGCGCCGTGAAGTTCACCCAGCGGGACGCCGTGGCGGCCCTGCTCATCCTGGCGGTGAACATCATCGCCGGCATCCTCATCGGCATCCTCAAGTACAACCTGCCCGTCCTGCAGTCCATGGAGACCTTCACCCTCCTGACCGTGGGCGACGGCCTGGTGACGGCGGTGCCCAGCCTCCTCATCTCCGTGGGCGGCGCCATCCTCACCACCCGCAGCGGCTCCCAGTCCCCCAACCTCGGCACCGAGGTCATGGGCCAGCTGGGCATGGACTACCGGCCCCTGGCCATCGCGGCGTCGGTGCTGTTCCTGTTCGGGGCGGTGCCGGGCCTGCCCCTGGTCCCCTTCTGGATCATGGGGATCATCTTCGGCATCATGGCCTACGCCACCCGGAAGTTCGCCGCCCAGCGCCTGGAGGCCAAGGCCGAACCCAAGGAGAAGGCCAAGGCCGAGGCCCCCGAGCGCGTGGAGTCCCTCCTCAAGGTGGACCCCCTGGGCCTGGAGGTGGGCTACGGCCTCATCAGCCTCCTGGACGTGAACCAGGGCGGCACGGTGCTCGAGCGCATCAAGGCCCTGCGCCGCCAGATGGCCCAGGAGCTGGGCATCGTCGTGCCCCCCATCCGCATCCGGGACAACCTCCAGCTCCCCGCCAACACCTACCGGGTCCAGCTGCGGGGCGAGGAGATCGCCCGCAGCGAGGTCACCCCCGGGGCCTTCCTGGCCATGAACCCGGGCACCGCCACCGGCGACGTCCAGGGCACGGCCACCACCGAGCCCGCCTTCGGGCTCCCCGCCTTCTGGATCCAGGAGGCCCAGCGCGACCACGCCCAGCTCATGGGCTACACCGTGGTGGACCCGGCCACCGTCATCACCACCCACCTCTCCGAGCTCATCAAGCAGCAGGCCCCGGAACTGGTGGGACGCCCCGAGCTGCAGCAGCTCCTGGACAACCTCAAGGAGACCACCCCCAAGCTCGTGGAGGAGCTGGTGCCCAACGTGGTGCCCGTGGGCGTGCTCCTGAAGGTCGTCCAGAACCTCCTGCGGGAGCGGGTCCCCGTGCGGGACCTGGGCCGGATCCTCGAGGCCTGCGCCGACGCCATCCCCATCACCCGCGACCCCCTGACGCTCACCGAGTACGTGCGCCAGCACCTGGGGCGCTCGCTCACCACGCCCCACATCTCCGAGAACAACGAGCTGGGCGTGCTGATGCTGGACCCCCAGCTGGAGCAGACCATCCAGTCCGGCATCGAGACCACGGACCGGGGCAGCTTCCTCGCCCTGGACCCCGGGCGGCTCCAGGAGATCCTCGGCCGCATCTCCACGGGCATCACCAACCTCCTGCCCGGAGCCCAGCCCGTGCTCCTCACCAATCCCGTCGTGCGGCCCCACCTGCGCCGCCTGCTGGAGCGGGCCCTGCCCCACCTGGTCGTCCTGAGCCACAGCGAGATCCCCATGGACGTGCGCGTGGTCAACCTCGGGACGGTCTCATGACGCCACCCACCCCCCCTCATCGGACGGACCCATGCGTGTGAAGACTTTCGAAGCCGCTTCCATGCAGGAGGCTCTCGCCGTCGTCAAGCGCGACATGGGCGAGGAGGCCTTCATCCTCTCCACCCGCACCAAGCGGCGGAAGTCGCTCATGGGCGAGGAGACCTACATCGAGGTCACCGCCGCCGTGGACGAGCAGCCCGCGGCCGCCAACGGCACCTACGGCCTCCGGGATCCCCTGGCCAGCCGTCCCGCGGAGGCTCCGAAACCCCTCCAGGTGAAGGCCCCGCCCCCCCCGGCCCCCGCGCCCGCCCCGGCCCCCCCGCCCCCCATGGACCTCCAGCCCCTGCGCCGGGAGCTCCTGGAGATCAAGGGCGCCGTGGAGGCCCTCAAGGACGTGGAGAACCGGAACACCTCCATCCTGCGCGAACTGGACCTCATGAAGGCCCAGCTCACCCGCATCCAGAAGCAGGGCATGCCCCAGTCCCAGCTGCAGCTTCCCCAGACCCTGCTGGAACTGTACGGGGACCTGGTGGCCAACGACGTGGACCCCTTCATCGCCCTGCGCCTTTGCGAATACACCCAGCGCACGCTCCTGGACCAGGACGGGGAGAACCCCCTGGACCCCGAGAAGGCGCGGATCTTCATGCGGCGGATCATCTCCGACTTCATCCCGGTGGCCCCGCCCATCCAGCTGGAATCCGGCAAGACCCGCGTGGTGGCCCTGGTGGGGCCCACCGGCGTGGGCAAGACCACCACCATCGCCAAGCTCGCCGCCTACGCCAAGCTCGAGCTCAAGCAGAAGGTGGCCCTGCTCACCCTGGACACCTTCCGCATCGCCGCCGTCGACCAGCTCCACCAGTACGCCGAGATCCTCCAGGTGCCGCTCCACGTGGCGCTCACGGTGGAGGACCTCAAGAGCGCCCTGCGCTTCTACCAGGACCGCACCCTGGTGCTCATCGACACCCCCGGCCACAGCCCCAAGGACGCCGAGATGATGGCCCAGCTGCGCCGCTTCCTGGACGAGCTCCCCGACGTGGAGGTGCACCTGGTCCTGTCGGCCACCACCAAGCCCCGGGACCTGGCCGACATCGCCCAGCGCTTCGAATCCCTCAAGCCCACGCGCCTCGTGTTCACCAAGCTGGACGAGACGAGCACCCTGGGGCCGCTGCTCAGCACCCTGGTGCGGGTCAAGCGCCCCCTGAGCTACCTGGGCACGGGCCAGGAGGTCCCCCAGGACCTCGAGATGGCCACCAGCCGCCGCCTGGCGGACCTGATCCTCCCCCTGCCCCAGCCGGCCTGCTAATCATGTTCGAAATCCTGGCGGTAAAATGAACGATCAAGCCAACCGACTTCGCGCCCTCTCCCGCAACCAGCCCGCAGCCGGCACCCTCTTCGGCTCAAGGGTGATGGCCATCGCCTCCGGCAAGGGCGGCGTGGGCAAGACCAACGTGGTCGCCGGCCTCGCCATGTCCCTGGCCCAGATGGGCCAGCGCGTGGTGGTGCTGGACGCCGACTTCGGCCTGGCCAACCTGGACATCCTGCTGGGGCTCAGCCCCCAGTGGACCCTGGAGCACGTGCTCCGCGGCGAAAAGATCCTGGAGGAGATCCTCCTGGACGGCCCCTTCGGCATCCGCATCATCCCGGCCTCCAGCGGCATCCAGGAACTCACCCGCCTGGACGCGGCGGCTGAGCTGCGCCTGGTGCAGGGCCTCCAGCGGGTGTCCCAGGGCATCGACTGGCTGCTCATCGACACCGCCGCCGGCATTCATGATTCAGTGATAAAGCTCCTCATGGCCGCCCAGGAGGTGCTCCTGGTGACCACCCCCGAACCCACCGCCCTGGTGGACGCCTACGCCATGGTCAAGACCGTCCACCTGCGCGACCCCCACAAGCCCCTCTGGCTCCTGGTGAACAACGCCCAGAACGCCGAGGAGGCCGAGGAAACGATCGAGCAGCTCCAGGCCGCCACCCGCCGTTTCCTGAGCCGGGACCTGCAGGTCCTGGGCATGGTGCCCACCGATCCCTTCATGCTCCAGTCCGTGCGCCAGCAGCGCTGCGTGGCCGACCTCTACCCCCAGGCCCCCTCTTCCCAGGCCTTCCTCGGCGCGGCACAGCAGTTGCAACAGAAGATCCCCTTACAAAAAGAGGGATTTGCTGCATTCTGGAAAGGCCTTAGCGCAGAGGAGCCATGACGGAGGGAAGCCAGGGAGGAAAGGGCCCCGAGGCCAGAAAGCCCCCATCGCCCGTAGCCCGGGCGGCCATGAACGCCTATGGCCGCAACACCCCCCCGCCGCCGCCCAAGCCCGAGCTCCCCGACGCCGAGCCGGACTTCCAGGACCGCGAGTTCCTCATCACGGAATGCCTGCCCCTGGTGAAGTTCGTGGCCCACCGCATCTCCAGCCGCCTGCCCTCCCACGTGGAGATGGACGACCTCATCCACTCCGGCATCCTGGGGCTCATGGACGCCGTGCGCAAGTTCGAGCCCGACCGCAACGTCAAGTTCAAGACCTACGCCGAGCAGCGCATCCGCGGCGCCATCCTGGACGGCCTGCGAGACCTGGACTGGGTTCCGCGCAGCCTGCGCCGGAAGAAGAAGGACATCGAGACCGCCTACCACCTCCTGGAGCAGCAGCACGGCAGGGCCGCCACCGACGAGGAGGTGGCCGCGCACCTGGGCCTGGCCCTGGAGGATCTCCACCACAGCCTGGACGAGCTCAAGGGCGTGACCCTGGGCGCCTTCGTGGACGCCGGCGAGAACGGCGAGGGCGAGAACCTCATCAGCTTCGTGCCCGACCCGGACGGGGAGAACCCCCACATCCTCCTGCAGGCCCGGGAGGTGAGACTGCTTCTCAAGTCCGCCGTGGACCGCCTTCCCACCAAGGAGCGGTTCGTGGTGCAGCTGTACTACTTCGAGGAACTGACGATGAAGGAAATCGGCACGCTCCTCAACATCACCGAGAGTCGGGTATCGCAATTGCATACCAAGTCCATGCTCCGGCTGCGGGGCAAGCTGAAAGAACGGCGCATCGATGGTTGAATGGACTGACAAATGGCCAAGATTCTAAGCCAGGAAGAGGTAGATGCCCTCCTGAAGTCCCACGCCAAGGGGGCCAAGGCGCCTGCACCCGCTGCCGCGTCCGCGGAGCGTCCCTCGGCCGGACCCGCCCCCCAGAAGGCAAAAAAAGCCCAGCCCCAGAAGAAGGTCAGCCTCTACAACTTCCGCCGCCCCGACCGGGTGAGCCGGGAGCAGATGCGCAGCCTGCACTTCATGCACGACCGGTTCGCCCGGAACTTCTCCAGCTCCCTTTCCGCCTACCTGCGCACCATCACCGAAGTGAACCTGGTCTCCGTGGAGCAGCTGAGCTACCAGGAGTTCCTCCTCTCGGTGCCCGACCCCACCTGCTTCAACGCCATCTCCATCCGCCCCCTGGAGGGCGCCTTCGCGCTGGAGGTAAACCCCCAGCTGGTCTTCCCCATCATCGACAAGATGCTGGGCGGCCCCGGCGACCCCCTGAAGAACCTGCGCACCATGACCGACATCGAGCAGTCCATCTTCGACGGCGTGCTCAAGCTGGCCCTGGACGACCTGCGCGAGGCCTGGCGGGGCATCATCGACCTGGACTTCAAGATCCAGGCCCGGGAGACCAGCCCCCAGCTCATCCAGATCGTGGCCCCCAACGAGGTCGTGCTGCTGGTGGTCTTCGAGGTGAAGATGGGTACGGTGGTGGGCATGATCAACCTGGCCATCCCCTCCATCATCCTGGAGCCCGTGGCCAACAAGTTCGACCAGGAGATGTACACGGGCTACAAGAAGTCCGGCACCTTCGAGGAGGCCCGCCTCCTCATGGAGAGCATGAAGAAGTGCGACATGGCCGTGGCCGCCGAGATCCGCGGCACCAACCTGCGCCTCTCGGAGATCCTCGCCCTGCAGGAGGGCGACCTCATCCCCCTGACCAAGCGCTTCGACGCCATGCTCGACCTCACCGTGGACGGCATTCCCCGCTTCCACGGCTACGTGGCCCTGAACTCAAACCAGAAGCGGGTGTTCCAAGTGACCGCAAGCAAGGAGGGATGACATGGATCCCGTGATGTCCGACCTCGACCAGAAGATCGGCGGGTGCTTCTCCGAAAGCATGTCGAGCGTGTTCTCCATGCTCACGGGCCGGGAGTTCGCCATCAAGCCGCAGGACGGCAACACCCTGGACCACGTGGGCGTCTCGGTGCTCCACTCGGCCACCGTGGTGTACGTGAAGGCCCACTACACCAAGGGCATGACCGGCACCCTGCTCTTCGCCCTCCCCCTCAAGGAGGGCACCATGCTGGTGGACCTCATGCTGGGCGGCGACGGCACCCCTTCCACCGAGCTCGCCGGCGACAGCCGCGACGCCCTGGCCGAGACCTTCAACCAGATCATGGGCTCGGCCAACCAGGCCCTCTCCGACCTGGCCGGGGAGACGCTCTCCATCTCCAACGTCGAGATCTTCTCCGCCGAGGGCGGCGATTCCTCCGGCCTGGAGGAGATCATGGGCCCCGGCCCCTTCTACGACCTGCCCCTGGAGACGAGCCAGGAGAGCCTGGGCACCGTCATCCACCTCCTGATCCCCGACCTGCTCATCCAGCAGATCAAGCGCAAGCTGGGCATCGGCGAGGCCCCGGCGGCCCCGGCCCCGGCCGCCCCCGAAGCCCCCGCGCCCGCCGCGGCCGCCCCCGCCCCCCGGGCCACCGGCGGCACCGTCCCCGTCGCCGCCCCCGCCGCCGGCCCCCCCCAGCGCCAGGCCTCCACCGTCGACACCGGCAACCTGGACCTGCTCCTGGACATCGAACTGCCCCTCATGGTCCGCATGGGCCAGACCGAGATGCAGCTGGGAGAGCTCCTCAAGCTCACCCCCGGCTCCATCCTCGAGCTGAACCGCGCCGCCGACGCCCCCGTGGAGTTGCTGGTGAACAGCAAGCTCATCGCCCGGGGCGAGGTGGTGGTGGTGGACGGCAACTTCGCGTTCCGGATCACCGAGATCGAGAGCACGGACGCGCGGATCCGGAGCCTGGTGTAGGTCACCGCTTCGTCAGGGCCACCCCCTGGATGAGCAGCGGAGCCTGTCCAAGGCTCGCGAAACCGAAGGCGATCGTCGTGGCATCCCGCGGTATCCGGGCCTTCACCTCCATGTGGGTCCATCCGCCCTCGATCTTCCGGCTCCGCACCGCAAGGCCCGAGGGATGGCCGGACCGGCCTGTGCGGAGCCAGAGCCGCACTTCGTGCCCGCACTTCACGCGGGCCGAGAAGCGCACCTCCCTGCCCCGGTAGGGGGCCGCCTCCACGGCCTGCCCCATCACCGGAACCTTCAGGGGGTTGCCCGGGAAGCAGCCAAGGGACAGGATCCAGGTGCCGCCTTCCGCCGTGACGGAAACCGGAGCCGGTATCGCTTCGTTCCGCCCCGGAGGGGCATCCTCGGATTCAAAGGAGGTCAGCGCCCAGCCGGATCCCGGGCGCTCGGCCTGGAAATGCAGATTGCACGGTGCGGGATTCACGGGCCCCACAGGAAGATCAATGATGCTCCACTTGCTCGGATTGGGCTGGATGGGTGAGGTGCGATCGAAGAACACCACGGCGTCGAAGGCGGCGGCGACCCGGGTCGGGGAGCGGAAGAGCATGTAGTCGGGCTCGCCGGGACAGAAGCCGCCTCCGATCCCCACCATGGGGTGCGAAGCTTGGAACCAGTCCCCCACGGCCCCGCCCTTCGGAAGTCGCCTCAGATCGATGGCCATCTGCGGAAGCCTCGCCGAGGCCAGGATCCCTTCGACGGAGTCGGCGGGAGCCCTCCCCAGCTCGAAGTTCAGCTCGCCAAGGCCGCTTTCAAGGGGATGGGTCCAGGCCCGGAATCTGCCGCGGTTGAACGAGAACCCAATGGGGCGGTACCCCTGCCCCAGTGCCTCCCGAAGGTAGCCGCCCTGGCTCCTGAATCCGAAAATGTCCTCCATCCCCACGTGCCCGTTGTGGGCCCACAGGATTCCGCGGGCACCCTCGCCGGCCTGTTCCAGCAATGCCAAAACCGTGTCGGCCATGACCTTGTCCCGGGCCATGTAGGGATCCACCCCCGAATACCTCCAGAAATACTGCCGCGTCATCCGCGCGTCCAGCATCACCTTCTCGGCGGTGCCGGCCTCCCAGGCCCCCATCCGCTCCTTCAGCCCGGCCACGACCCCATCGGCCAGCAGAAGCCCTTTCCGGAGCGTCTCCTTGGTGGGGTGAGTCCTCATCTCGGCAGCCTGGATGAAGGCTGCATCCAGTCCCCGGGCGGCGGTCTCGGCGGCGAAGACCGGGTCCACCCGGGCGAGGCCCGCCATGAGACCGGCGTAGTGGGGCGAAACCGTGTGCGTATCGTTGCCCCGGAAGGAGACCTTCCGCTCGTGGGTTGCGTTCCAGGACCGCATCCAGCGGACCAGTTCCAGCACCTCGCGGGTATCCCACCAGTTCACATCCAGCTGGGCCAGGGCCGACTCCGGGTCGCCCTCCCCCCTGAGCACGTAGGCGTTCACCACCTCCGCCTTCGTGAAGTCCTCTTCGAAGACCACGAACGAGAACCCCTTGTCCGCGACCAGATGCTGGATCATCCGGGTCTTGAAGGCCTGGAAATCGTGGGTCCCGTGGGTGGCCTCCCCCAACCCGACGAGTCTGGAGTCCCCGATGACCGGATCCAGTGCCCGGAGGTCCGCAAGAGGCAGGGCTTGTTGGCGGACCCAGGCCTTGACCGCGGGCCCCGGGGGCAAAGAAGGGGACCGCAGGGGGACGGTGAGGGTCTGGTCTCCACCGAGGCGCGCGAAACCTTCGGCATCGGGAAATCCTGGGAATTTCAGGCGCAGGCGATAGGTTCCGGAGGGCAGGACGAGTTCGAACGCGCCTCCGGTCACGTCGCTCCGGAACAGCTTCTCCGCCAGGATGTCCGATATTTCCTGGATCCAGGCCTCACCCCTGGGGATGGCCCCCCCATCCGGGCGCGTGACCTTCACCTTGAGCTTCGCATCCCCCTTGCCCAGGCAAACCGAGAGTGGCGCCGTCGCCCGCCCCTCCAGGACGTCGACCCATTTCGCCGACGGGGCGAACCCCGGTGCGCGGGCGGAGACCCAGACCTGGCCCTCCGGCGCCTTCAGTGAAAAACGCCCATCCGGGTCCGTCTCGACCTCCCCCAGACACCGGAAGGTTCCGACTTCCGCCCAATCCACTTTCGCCTTGGACACCGGCCTGCCGTCCCCGTCCACGACTCTGCCCGTGAGCGGCCGTGCATTGGATGGCCTCTGGCCCAGGGCCCCGGCGCAGAGCAAAAATGCACAAAGAACTGCCTGCATCGAGGGCATGCGTTTCTCCCAGGTTCGAAGGTTGATGGGAGTCATCCTAGCGAAACGAGGTGCCCATTACACATATTTTCGGTTCTTCACGGATTTGAGGGGTGGCGCCGACCCACACTCACTTTAGCTTGGTGCTGACGAGGAGGCCGGGTCCGGTCGATAGGGGCCGCTCTGAGCCCGTCATCCAGGTAAGTTGAAACGAAAAGCTTATCGCCGAGGCGCCGAGGGGCCGAGGTTCGCCGAGAAAAGATCTTCTTTTTATTCCTCGGCGATCCTCGGCTCCTCGGCGCCTCGGCGATAGGCCCTTCGATCGAGATTGCCGGATTCATCGGGTAACAGGTCGGCAGCAGTGGACTTCAGGCATCTTGGAGTTGTCGAGAAACCAGGATGAGAGGAGGCCGCTGCTGCCTACCAAGGAGCTTATTGCCCGTTTGGGCGGATGGAAAGGGCATCGCGTCGGAACCGTGGAAAGGTTCGAACTGGGGGAGAAGGGTACCCGCGCCCAGGTCCGGATCGAGTTGCTCGGCTTCGGTGTCCACCCTCGGACCTGCAGCGGCTGCCAGCGCAAGGTTTCAGCGGTGCACGACTGGTCCCAGCGAGAGATCCGGGACCTGCCCGTGTTCGACGCGGATACCGTGTTGGTGGTCTGGCGTGCCCGGGTGGCCTGCCCTGCCTGCGGACCCAAGCTGGAGGCCCTGGACTGGCTGGAACCCTATGCACGGGTCACCAACCGCATGGCCGAGAGTGTGGCCCGCATGTGCAAGGTCATGCCCATCAAGCGGGCTGCCGAGCATTATGGCCTCCACTGGGGCACAGTGAAGGACATCGACAAGGCCTATCTGGAGCGCACGCTGGAGCCAGCCAGACCAGGCAAGGTCCGGCTGCTCATGATGGACGAGTTCGCCCTCCATAAGGGGCAGAGCTACGCCACGGTGTTCGCCGATACCGAAACCCGCCAAGTGCTTTGGGTGGGCAAAGGCCGGGGCAAGGCGGATATCAGGCCCTTCTTCGAATGGCTCGGCAAGCGGCGGTGCCGCAAGATCGCGGCGGTGGCCATGGACATGTCCCCCACTTTCGAAGCGGAAGTCCGCCAACACTGCCCCAATGCCGAGATCGTCCTGGACCAGTTCCATGTCCTGGCCAATTTCGGAAAGCAGGTGCTCGACCGAATCCGGGTCAACGAGGCCAATCGGTGCCGGGACGACAAGGCCGCCCGGGAACTCATCAAGGGGGCCAAGTGGCTCCTGCTGGGCAACTGGGAGAACCTGCCCAACCGGGAGAGCAAGACCAGGCTCAACGCGCTCCTGGAGGCGAACCAAGCCCTCATGACGGCCTACGTCATGAAGGACGCCCTTAAGGCCCTGTGGGGCTTTAAGCGAGAGGGCTGGGCCCGGAAGGCCTGGGAGAACTGGCTGGCCATGGCCACCTCAAGCGGCCTGCCGCCTTTGGTACGTTTTGCGAAAAACCTGGCCAAGCGGATCGAGGACATCCTCTCGCACTGCCGGTGGCACCTGAACACCAGCATCCTGGAGGGGATCAACAACAAGATCAAGGTCCTGAAGCGGATCGCCTATGGGTACCGGGATGAGGCCTACTTCTTCCTCAAGATCCGTGCGGCCTTCCCCGGAAATCCGTGAAGAACCATATTTTCCCCATCCGTGAAATTGGGATTGAAATCCACTCAAAGCCATTAAACATTACCGCCCGGCATAGCGGTGGAACGCCCCACCCTCACCCCCAACGAACCCGGAGCCCGGGTCCGCCGGACCGGGAAGGCGCAGGGGCGGCGCCAGGACCCGCGGGCTGGGTTCGCATACGGGGGACTTCGTTTCATCGTGGACCTGGAGGCAGGCAAGCCCTTCAAGGTTCTGGAAATGCTCGGCTGCAGCATGGCAATCACGCCACCTCGGGTGGAGCCATGGCCCGGACGCCCGAAAGCGATGGGCGGCCCTGGTCGGGGACCGGTCCCGCCGGTGCGCCCTGAGCCTTTCCGGAAAGTGAGGCGATTCCGCCACACCTCCCGCCACACCCCCCGCCACGCCCTGTGGGCAAACGAACCACATTGGCAAATTCCCGCAAATGGTCTTTACTTGGGTCTGACCCAGGAGCTCCCATGTGCGGAATCGTCGGATACATCGGCAGCGAAGGCGCGGCGCCCATCCTCGTCGAGGGCCTCAAAAGCCTCGAATACCGCGGGTATGACAGCGCCGGCATCGCGCTGGCCCCCGGCGGCGGCGAGTTCCGCATCACCCGGGCCTCGGGCAAGCTGCGCAACCTCCAGAACCGCGTCGACATGAACGACCCCGCCACGACGGGCATCGGGCACACCCGCTGGGCCACCCACGGCCGGCCCACGGAGGAGAACGCCCACCCCCACCGCAGCGCCGACGGCCAGGTGGTGGCGGTGCACAACGGGATCTTCGAGAACTTCCTGGAACTGCGCGCCGAGCTGAAGGCCGCGGGCCAGACCTTCGTCACGGAGACCGACACGGAGTGCTTCCCCGTCATGGTCTCCCAGATCATGAAGACCCAGCCCGACTTCAGGGAGGCCTTCCGCCTGGCCGTGGGGCGCATGCACGGCATCTACGCCATCGCCTGCCTCCACGCCACCGAGCCCGGGCGCATCCTCGTGGCCCGCAGCGGCCCCCCCCTCGTCATCGGCCTGGCCGAGGGCGAGAACTTCATCGCCTCCGACGTCATCCCCCTGCTCCGCCACACCCGCCGGGTGATCTACCTGGAGGACGGCGACCTGGCCGAGGTCACCAAGGACGCCGTCACCGTCTTCCGCCTGGACGGGACCGCCGTGGAGCGCCCCGTCTTCGTGGTGCCCTACGACCCCGTGGCCGCCGAGAAGGGCGGATTCAAGCACTTCATGCAGAAGGAGATCTTCGAGCAGCCCCTGGCCATCTCCAACACCCTCCTGGACCGGCTGCCCCTGGACGGCGGCGGCGTGCCGCTGGACCTGCCCTACTCCGACGAGGAGCTGAAAGGCTTCCAGCGCATCACCATCCTCGCCTGCGGCACCAGCCGCCACGCGGGCCTGGTGGGGCAGTTCTACCTGGAGCAGCTGGCGCGCATCGGCGTCGAGGTGGACTACGGCTCCGAGTACCGCTACCGGGACCCCGTCGTCATGGCCAACACGCTCGCCATCGGCATCACGCAGAGCGGCGAGACCGCCGACACCCTGGCCGCCATGAAGGAGGCGGCCTCGCGCGGCGCCCGCGGCATGGCCATCTGCAACGTCCAGGGCTCCACCGCCGCGCGCCTGGCCGAGGCCACCCTCCTCACCCACGCCGGCCCCGAGATCGGCGTGGCCTCCACCAAGGCCTTCACCACCCAGCTGGTGGTCCTGCTCCTCCTGGCCCTGCGCCTGGGCGAGGCGAGGGGCACCCTGGACCCCGCGGTGCGCGCGGAGATCGTCCAGGCCCTGCGCGAGCTCCCCGCCCTGCTGGAGCGGGTGGCCTCCACGGAAAAGCAGATCCACCAGTGGGCCCAGAAGTGGCACGAGGCCACCGATTTCCTCTACCTGGGCCGGGGCCCCCTCTACCCCATCGCCCTGGAGGGCGCCCTGAAGCTCAAGGAGCTCTCCTACATCCATGCCGAGGGCTACCCCGCCGGCGAGATGAAGCACGGCCCCATCGCCCTCATCGACCGCCACCTGCCCATCGTGGCCCTCATGCCCCGGGACGCCCACCGGGAGAAGGTCCTCTCCAACCTGCAGGAGGCCGCCGCCCGCGACGGCCGCATCCTGGCCCTGGTGGAGGAGGGCGACACCGGCCTGGACCACATCGCCGAGGACGTGCTGCACCTCCCCAAGGTCAACCCCTGGCTCGCGCCCATCCTCTACGTGGTCCCGCTCCAGCTCCTCAGCTACCACATCGCCGTCATCCGCGGCTGCGACGTGGACCAGCCCCGCAACCTCGCCAAGAGCGTCACGGTGGAGTGATCACCGGGTATCCTGGATCATGCCCGCAGGATCCGCCCCCAAGCGCAACGTGGCCCTGGTCCTCCTCTGGACCGTGGTGCTCCTCATGGGCTGGCTCATGGCCGTGCAACTGGCCCTCATCGCCTTCGCCCACCAGGGCGAGTGGCAGTGGCCCGACGTCTACCAGGCCGAGGTGGTGGAAGTGTTCAAGGACACGTCCAACGCCTTCACCCGGGACGTCTACGTCACCATCGACGGCGAGCTGGAGACCATCACCCTCCCCAAGCCCGACGCCGCCCGCCTCCAGCCCCACGACACCATCCGGGTCCTGGACAACTTCTACGCCACCCCCCTGCGCCCCGCCCAGTTCATCCTCACCCCCGGCCGCGTCCTGGGCGAATACCCCGAGATCCTGCTCCTCCTGGCCCTCCTGGCCATCCAGCTCCTCCGCCGCTCCAAATGGGGCCTCATCCCCGACCCGCCCCCCGTCCCCGAAGCCGACAAGAAAGTCTTCCGCGACACCTTCCACCAGCGCGCCCAGCGCCACGGCGAGAACCCCTCGACAAAGGGCCCGGATGCGCTAGAATGAAGCTTCGTCATTTTGGCGCGTAGCTCAGGGGTTAGAGCACTACCTTGACACGGTAGGGGTCGGTGGTTCGATTCCACTCGCGCCAACCAGCTAACAGAACGACACAGGCCACTTTCGGGTGGCCTGTGTTTTTGTCCGCCCCTCGGAAAGGGAATGTCTGCCTGATAGTCCGGCCCTGAAACCGATCGATACTCCGCGCCGGATCCAGCCGTGGCGTGCCTCAACGGGAACCTGGCATCGGCAGACTCCTGACCGGGATCGAAGTTCCCAACCGGAGGAGCGGCACCTCGCGTGCCTTGTCCTCCTGCGAGCAAACGGACCTTGGGTCGAGGACGTTTGAAAAGGTAAGACCTGATCAAACGCTGGGATCCCCTGCCCCCTCCGGGTCATGCTAGTTCTATATCTAGAAATAATTTGAGTTAAAATTAATGATTAAAAATTTTTACACCTGTGAAATTTTTTGATGATCCTGCTATCCTCTATTGTGCAAACGGCCTTTCACCTTCCAGGGGAGTTCCCATGACGATCGACACCGCACTCGAAGCCACCCTCCTCCAGAACCCGATGTTCGATCCCGACAAGCGCTGGCCGGCGCCGGATCCGTCCGTCTGGGCCTTCCACCGCAGGATGCCGGCCTACATGGCCACGACCCTCTACGACTGTCCGCTGCTGGCGGCCAAGTACGGGGTCGGCCGGGTGCTGGTGAAGGCGGAATCCCACCGCCTCGGCCTCCCCAGCTTCAAGATCCTGGGCGCCTCCTGGGCGACGTACCGCGCCATCTGCGATCATCTCGGCTTCGAACCGGAACCCTGGCCGAACATCAACGATCTGGCCAGGCGGCTGGGCTACCTCAAGCCCTTCAGCCTGGCGGCGGCCACCGACGGCAACCACGGCCGGGCCGTGGCCTTCATGGCGCGCCTGCTGGGGTTCTCCTGCAGGATCTTCGTGCCGGAGGGCACGGTCCCGGCGCGCATCCACGCCATCCAGAACGAAGGCGCCGAGGTGATCGTGGTCCAGGGCGACTACGACGCGGCGGTGGCCCGTTCGGCGAAGGAGGCCTCCGCCAACTGCCTGGTCATTTCGGACACCTCCTGGCCCGGGTACGACACCACGCCCCGCCGGGTGGTGGACGGCTACACGACGATCTTCTCGGAGATCGACCGGACCCTCCTGGCCGCCGGCGCCAGGCAGCCCGACGTGGTCATCGTCCCCGTGGGCGTGGGCGCGTTCATGTCCGCCACGGTGAGCTGGTTCCGGAGCCGCGACTGGAAGGGCGCCATCGTGGGGGTGGAGCCCGCGGACGCCAACTGCGTGCAGGTTTCCGCCAGGGCCGGGAAGATGACGCCCGTCCCCGGACCGCACCGCTCCATCATGGTGGGCCTCAACTGCGGCCTGCCGTCCCAGGTGGCCTGGCCCCGGGTGTCCACGGGGGTGGACTGGATGGTCTCCATCGACGACGAACGCGCCCGCCAGGGCATGCGGGAACTGGCCGAAAGCGGCGTGGTGGCCGGCGAGACGGGCTCGGCCTCCCTGGGCGCCCTGGCGGCCCTCAGCGAGGACGCCTCCACCCAGGCCTTCCGCGCCGCGGGCCTGCTCGGCCCGGACGCCACGGTCCTGCTGCTCGTCACCGAAGGCGCCACGGACCGCGGCAACTACCAGTCCATCGTCGGCAAGGCCCCCGAGGAAGTGGGCACGATCCTTACCGTAGCCCGCTGACAGCGCCCATCAGGGGGACCTGCTTAAATGAATCCGCAGGGCTGGCGTCCCCGGTCCCGGAGGGTGGTTGTGAACCGAGCCTTCATGAAGGATCCCGACGACGCGGCCCGCCCGGAGGTGCTGCCCGAGCGGCCCCAGAGCCCCCACCCCAACTACGTCACGCCCTCGGGACTCCAGCGGCTGCGCGTCCAGGCGGCGGACTTGGCGGCCCGTCTGCAGGAGATCGGCCCTTCCGCGGATCCGCACGAACGGGCGCTCCTGCAGCGGGACCTGCGCTGGGTGGAGGGGCGGCTGCAGCGGGCCATCCTGGTGGATCCCGCCGTCCAGGCGCCGGACCGGGTCCGCTTCGGGATGACCGTGGAGGTCCGCCACGAGGATGGCAGCACCGAAGCGCTCACCATCGTGGGGGAGGACGAGGCCGAGCCGGGCACCGGCCGCATCAGCTGGTTGTCGCCGCTGGCGGCGGCGCTCCTGGATGCCGGGCCTGGCGACGAGGTGACCTGGCAGCGGCCTGCGGGGAGGACCCGCCTGGAGATCCTGGGCGTGCGAAGCTCCTGACCGGCCGTCACCCGCCGACGGGCATGATCCCGGTCGAACGGCCCGCCTGGAGACCACCTGGCCCCGGGCGGGAGGACCTTGAATACAAACCGGCTCCAGCCTGACGGCGGTGTCGGCGCCCCCATCCCCATCCCGGTGGAGGACGGACCTATATTCCTTGAAACATCCCAAAAGCGGTCCTACAGTACCCCCGCCCCAACCTACAGTTCGTTGGCTTGCTTGCTTTCTGGGAGGTGCCCATGGCCCTTCAAAGGCTTGGACTCCGGACGCGGTTCGCCCTTCTCGCCCTCCTGACGGCCCTGGCCGCCGGCTGCGGAGGCGGCTCGGGGGGCGCCCCGGCGGCCCCTGCGGACCCGACGATCACGGCCTTCTCCGCCACCCCGGCCATCCTGACCCGGGGCGGCACGGTGGACCTGACCGCCGCCTACCGCGACGGCACCGGCACCGTGGACCACGGCGTGGGCGCCCTGGCCAGCGCCGCAGTGGCCCACGCGACCCCCCTGGAGGCCACGACCTACACGCTGACGGTCACGGGCAACGGCAAATCCGTGACCCGGACCGCGCAGGTGGACGTGGTCGCGCCCCCGGTCCTGCCGGTGGTGCAGGCCACGGCCCAGGCCACCGAGGGCCAGACGGCCCTGGCCGCCTCCGTGCCGGCCCAGAGCGGGTGCACGTTCGCCTGGACCCTGACTTCGGGGACCCTCACGGCCGGCCAGGGCACCGCGCAGATCACCTTCACCGCCGGGGCCGCCGGCAGTCTGGGGATCTCCTGCGTGGCCACCAACGCCGCCGGCACCGCCTCGGAGGCGGGGACCGCCACCTGCACCGTGGTCGCCGCGCCCCGCGTGGCCTCCTTCGAGGCGACGCCGGCCATCCTGACCCTGGGCGACACCTGCAGCCTCACCGCCCGGTTCAGTGGCGGCACGGCCGTGCTGCAACCCGGGGCCGTCGCCCTGGTCAGCGGCCAGGCCGTCCAGGTGGCGCCCGCCGAGGCGACCCACTTCGTGGTCACCGTCACCAACCCGCTCGGCATCAGCACCGCCCTGGGACTGGACGTCCAGGTGGTGGCGCCGCCCGCGATCGCCGCCTTCTCGGCGGAGGGGGACTGGCGCCCCATGGCCCAGGGCCTCACGCTCACCGCCACCTTCAGCGGCGGCGCGGGGGTGGTCCGGCCCGGGAACCGGCCGATCCTGAGCGGCACGCCCCTTGCCTGGACGGGCCCGATGCCCGATCGCTTCGAACTGGCCGTCACCAACGCCGCCGGCCGGACCGCAACCAACCGGGTGCAGGCCCGGCCGCGCCGGGCGGTGGCCCTGGCCCGGAACAGCTCCTGGATGCTCAAGGACGACGGGACCCTGTGGGTCTGCGGCCAGAACGCAGCCCAGATCCCCATGGGCTATCCGGACTGGACGCCGGACTCCTCGGTACCCACCCGGAACGCCGCCCTCAGCGGCGTGGTGAGCCTCGCCGGCAGCAGCACCGAGGCCCTGGCCCTGAAGGCCGACGGCACCGTCTGGCATCTTGCGGCCAACGCCACCTTCCCGGCGGCCCAGATCACGGGCCTGCCCTTCATCACCTCCATCGCCGGCTGCAACACGCACAGCCTCGCCCTGGCCGCCAACGGCACGCTCTGGGCATGGGGCTACAACTTCACCGGGCAGCTGGGGGATGGCACCACCACGGACCGCACCACGCCGGCCCAGGTGGCCGGCCTCCCCGCCATCGTGGGCTTCCACGCCGGGGACAACTGCAGCTTCGCCTTCGGGGCGGACGGGTCGGTCTGGGGCTGGGGCAGCAACTACAACGGGCAACTGGCCCGGAGTTCGGCGGCCGACGTGCTCGCCCCGGTGCAGCTCCCGGGCCTGCCCTTTCCGGCCTCCCTGGCCTCCACCAGCCAGGGCACCTTCGCCCTGGACTTCGAGGGGCGCCTTTGGGCCTGGGGCAACTTCCACGGCAACTCCAGCTATGCGACCGTCACCCGGCAGCCGGACCTTCCCGGCGCGGTGCGCCTGATCTCCGCGCCCGGCTCCGTCGCCGCCCTGGCGCTGGACGGCACCCTCTGGACCTGGGGCCGGAACGGCTCGGGCTGCCTCGGCACCGGGGACCTCCTGGAGCGGACGTCCGCGTTCAAGGTCCCTCTGGGTCCGGCACTGGATCTGGCCACCGACGGCGGATCCACCCTCGCGCTCCTCCAGGACGGCACCTTCTGGACCTGGGGCTCCAACACCTCCGGCCAGCTGGGCGACGCCTTCCCCCTGGACCGCACCAGCCCGGCCGCCCTGGCCGTATCCAGCCCCCTGGTCGCCCTGGCTGCCTCCACCTACGCCACCGCCGCCGTGACGGCCGATGGGGGGCTCTGGCTCTGGGGCCAGGATTCCCGGACCACGGCCTATCCCTACCTGGCCACGCCCACCGCCGCTCCGGGTTTCGCGCCCCTGGCCAGGCTGGCCCTGGGCGATTTCCAGGGTCTGGCCCAGCGCGTGGACGGCAGCCTCTGGCGCTGGGGCTGGACCAATCCGGCCTCCTCGAGGGACGGCGCCTCCGCGCAGGCGCAGGTGACCGGCCTGGGGCCCGTGGCCGGGATCACGGCCGCCGGCTCGTCGGCGTTCTTCGTGCTCCAGGACGGCACCCTCTGGGCCCAGGGCTACAACGGCTCCGGAAACCTGGGCGACGGTTCCACCACCACCCGGGCCACGCCCGTCCAGGTGACGGGGGTGACCGATGTGCGCAAGGTCGCCGCGAGCCCCTGGCATACCCTCGCCCTCGACGGAGCCGGCCGGGTCTGGTCCTGGGGCGACAACAGCTACGCCCAGCTGGGGGACGGCACCCTCACCGGCCGGACCTCCCCGGTCCTCGTCCCCGGCCTCGCCGGGGTGACCGCCCTCGGCGCCGGGGCGACCTTTTCCGCGGCCCTGCTGGCCGACGGCACCGTTTCCACCTGGGGCTGGCTGCCCACCCAGGCCTACCGGGCCCCGCCCGGCGTGCTCCCGGGCTCGGCCAACACGACGGGCCTCGCCGCCGGTCACCAGCACCTGCTGACCCTGCAAAGCGACGGGAGCGTGCGTTCCATCGGGTACGCCACGTACGGACAGACCGGCCAGGGCAACCGCGACGACCTGGCCGTCCTGACCGCGATCCCGGGCCTCACCGGGGTTCAGGGCATCGCGGCCGGGGAGTTCTCCTCCTTCGCCTGGGGCGCCACCTTCGCCAAGGGCTGGGGCGAGGACAGCTGGGGCAACCTGGGCCTGGGCCGCATCGTCCTGAGGGCCACGCCTGCGCGCATCGAGGGACATACGGGCTGGTGATCGCGAGGATCCCGGCAACCGCGGGGGTTCCGCCGGAGGGCCGATTTCTCCCTTCCGGCAGGCCAGGGGTCTGCGAAACGCCTCGAACCGGGTTGCCCGGTCCGGCCGGCCACCCCATGCTGGCCTGCCAAGCCCGTCCCGGGCACCGGAGGCTTCCATGCGGATCCTGATCGTAGGCCTCGGCGCGCTGGGCGGGGTCATCGCCACGCGCCTGCAGGCCGCCGGAATTCCCGTCCATCTGGCGGTGCGCAGTGCCGAGTCGGCGGCCCGCGTGAAGGCCGCCGGGCTCAGGGTGACGGGCGCGGGCGGGGAGGCCTCGGCCGCCGCGGCGGACGTGGCGCCCCTGGACGCCTATGCCGGCGCCGCGCCCTTCGACCTGATCCTCCTGGCCACCAAGGCCCAGGACGCGCTGGCCGCGGCGCCGGCCCTGCCCGGGCTGCTCGCCGCGGACGGCGCGATCCTGCCCATCCAGAACGGCTTCGTGCCCCAGATGGTCGCGGACCGCCTCGGGGATTCCCGGGTGGTCGGCGGCCTCTCGAACCTCGGCGCCACCATGAGGTCGCCGGGCGTCTACGAGCAGCGCAATGCCGGGCATCTGCTCATCGGCGAACGGGCCGGAGGGGAGGGTGACCGCACCGCGAGGATCGCCAGGACGCTGGGCCCCGGGATCGAGGTCCGCGTGACCCGGAACCTCCGGGGCGCCGTCTGGTCCAAGCTGCTCCTGAACTGTTCCGTGACGACCCTCGGCGCCGTCGCCGGGCTCACGATGCGCCGGTACCTCGCCCTTCCCGGAGGCCGGGACCTGTTCATCCGGACCTACGACGAGGCCCTTTCGGTGGCCCTGGCCAGCGGGGACCGGCCGGAACCGATGGTGGTCGAGCCCGTGCCCCCCGGATGGGACGGACGCAGCCGGCCCGGCCCGGAGTTCGAGGCCTGGCTGGAAGGGATCCTGGGCTTCTACGGGGATATCAAGGCTTCCATGCTCCAGGACTTCGAGCAGGGCAGGCCCACCGAGATCGATTTCATCAACGGCCACGTCGTGGCCGCGGGCCGCCGGCTGGGGCTGGCGACGCCGGTCAACGCGGCGATCACGGAAACGGTCCGCGCCATCACGCGCGGGGAGGCCGTCCCGGGTCCCGGGCTGCTGGCCGGGATCCGGGTCCGGCCCATCGGGACGTTTCCGTGAAGGAACCTCCTAGACTGGAGGCCAGGAGCGCCCCATGATCCCCATCCAGGACCCCTCCCTGTTCCGCGAGACCTGCCTCATCGGCGGCGCCTGGACCGGAGCCGACGACCTCGCCTCCTTTCCGGTGGAGAACCCCGCCACGGGCGAGGTCCTGGGGACGGTGCCGCGCCTGGGCGCCGCCGAGACGCGGCGCGCGGTCCGGGCCGCGCAGGAGGCGCTGCCGGGCTGGAGGGCCCGGGCCGCGGGGGAGCGCGCCGCGCTGCTGCGGCGGTGGTTCGACCTCATCCTGGAGCACCGGGAGGACCTGGCGGCGATCATGACCCTGGAGCAGGGCAAGCCCCTGGCCGAGGCCCGCGGGGAGATCGCCTACGCGGCCTCCTTCATCGAGTGGTTCGCGGAGGAGGCCCGGCGCGTCTACGGGGACGTGATCCCCGGCCACGCCTGCGACCGGCGCATCGTGGTGCTCAAGGAGCCGGTGGGCGTGGTCGCGGCCATCACCCCCTGGAACTTCCCCTCGGCCATGCTCGCCCGCAAGGCCGGGGCGGCCCTGGCCGCGGGCTGCACGATGGTCGCCAAGCCCGCCGGCGCCACCCCCTATTCGGCCCTGGCCCTGGCGGTCCTGGCCGAGCGCGCCGGCATTCCCGCCGGCGTGCTCAACGTCGTCACCGGACCGGCCGCCGTCCTCGGCGGGGTGCTCACGTCCGACCCCGCCGTGCGCAAGCTGAGCTTCACGGGCTCCACCGAGGTGGGCAAGCAGCTCCTGGCGCAGTGCGCGGGCACGGTGAAGAAGGTGTCCATGGAGCTGGGGGGCAACGCGCCCTTCCTCGTCTTCGGCGATGCGGACCTGGACGCCGCGGTGGCGGGGGCCGTGGCCTCCAAGTTCCGGAACTCGGGCCAGACCTGCGTGTGCACCAACCGCTTCCTGGTGCAGGAGGGCGTCCATGACGCCTTCGCCGCGAAGCTCGCCGCGGCCGTGGCCCGGCTCAAGGTGGGGAACGGAATGGAGCCCGGGGTCGAGCAGGGCCCGCTCATCGACGCCGATGCCCTTGCGAAGGTGGAGGCCCACGTGGCCGACGCCCTGGCCAAGGGGGCCCGCGTGGTCCAGGGAGGGGCCCGCCACGCGCTGGGCGGCACCTTCTTCCAGCCCACGGTGCTCTGCGGCGCGACCCCGGAGATGGCCCTGGCCCGGGAGGAGACCTTCGGCCCCGTGGCGCCCGTCTTCCCCTTCCGCACGGAGGCGGAGGCCGTGGCCCTGGCCAACGACACGCCGTCGGGCCTGGCCTCCTACCTCTACACCCGCGACCTGGCGCGCTCCTGGCGCGTGGCGGAGGCGCTGGAGTACGGCATGGTGGGGATCAACACGGGCCTGATCTCGACCGCCGTGGCGCCCTTCGGGGGCGTGAAGGAGTCGGGGCTGGGCCGGGAAGGCTCGAAGTACGGCATCGAGGACTACCTGGAAGTGAAGTACCTCTGCATCGGACTCTAGGGCGCGGTCCAGGCCACCCGGGTGCGCAGGCCGTCCTCCTCGAAGGTCATGTCCACCCGCACCTCCCGGACGCCTTCGAACAGGCCGAAGTCCTCCCCGGGCTTGCGGACCGGGAGGAGGGGGCGCCACGGCGTGCCGTAGCGCAGGTTCCGGGGGGTGGAGCCGGGGCCCAGGTCGGTGGGGGACAGGAGGGGTGCGCCGCCGAATACCAGGAGGCTGCGGGCCTTGGCGGCGTCCACGTCCAGGCCGGAGGCGAGCCAGGGGGAAAGCCAGCGTTGCTCGGCCCAGGCCCGGTCCGCCTGGCCCTCCACCGCCGCCTGCCAGGCGGCGGGAAGGCCCAGGTTCAGGTCGAAGGGGCGCAAGGACAGGGCTGCGTGGGAGGCCGGGCGGGGGGCGGAGCCGGAAACCAGGGGGGCGGGCTGGGAGGTGTCGTTGCACACCACCAGCCAGCCGTCCTCCAGGTCCAGGGAGAAGCGCATCGTCACCAGGCCCAGGAGGGAGGCGCTGAGGATCAGGCGCCGGTCCGTCTCCTGATGGACGCGCCATTCCAGTTCCCGCGGCAGGCCCTGGCGCAGCGCGGCGCTCTGGGCCAGACGCCGGAAGCCCTCCCGGGCCGCGGCCGGGTCCCGCACGGGGATGGCCAGCGCCACGGGACGGGTGAGGGGGCCCAGGAGGAGCGGGGCCAGGAACAGGAGGCCGCCCTGGGCGAGGCGGTCCTGGGAGGCCATGAGGCCCGCGGGGGAGCCGCCTCCCACCTGGAGCACGGGGGCCGCGTCCAGGAAGGCGAGGTGCGCCTCCCCGCCCAGGGCCCCCAGCAGCTCCCCGGGCACGGGCACCGGGGACCTGCCCAGAAGGCCCGCCCAGTCCACGGGCAGGCTCAGGGTGGCCACCTGGGGCCGGGCCCAGCGAGGGGCGGAGGCCAGGGCCGGCACGGGCCCCGGCTTCAGGAACCGGCGGAGCTGGCGGTAGGCGCTCTGGTCCAGCAGGGGGAGGATGAAGGTGTCCAGGCCGTAGGCCCCGTCCCGGGCCTCCAGGCGCAGGGCGACGGGGTCGAAGTAGCGGCTCCAGTACTGGCTGTAGTTCGCCCGGAAGGCCTCGTAGGCCCGGGCCTCCCACGCCTCCACCTCGGCTGGGGGAGCCTGGGGGCGCATGCGGTCCAGCCGGCCCCACGCACGGCTGGCCACCACGCCGTCCTTCACGGTGAGCCCGGACAGGTCCAGGCCGGGCGCGAGGTAGCCCAGCTTGCGCAGCGTGGCGAGGTCCAGGGGACTGCCGGGAGCGTCCAGGCGGCGCAGCTCCACGGCGGCCGCCACGGCCTCCAGGTCGCGGCGGGCGGCGGCCTGGCGCAGCTGGCCGATGCGCTGGGCCGGGCCCACCAGGCGGCGGATGAAGGGGTCGGAAAGGTAGGCGTAGGCCCGGGTGGCGCCGGTGGGAGCCAGTTTCGTGAGCATCACCTTGAACTCGTCCGAGGCGCCCAGGGACCCCTGCCCTCCGGCCCGGTGGAGGGCCAGGGCCCGTTCCAACTCGGGACGGGAGGTGGACAGGAACACCCGGCCGCCCTCCCGGGCCCGCCAGGCCTCGCCCCGGGGGGTGGCGACGGCCCGGGGCGCGCCGCTGCCGAACCGGGCGGCGGCCGCGGGGGTGAGCTCGGCCACGACGGTGAGGTCGGTGCCGCCCAGGAGGTTCAGGTCCGGCAGGAAGACCGCGGCCGCGGTGACCGCGCCCAGCAGGCTCCTGTCCACGCCCAGGTCCTCCAGGGCGCGGGCGATGAGGTCCCGGTCCAGGGTTCCCTGGCGGCCGAAGGCGCTCACCCGGGCCAGGAAGGCCGCGCCGCCCCCCGCCAGCCCATCCAGGGCGGCCGCGGGATCGGGCAGGTAGAGGAAGGCGCGGTCCGGGGGCACGCACAGGGCCAGGGGCGGGACGGCGGGCTGGCGTCCGCCCAGCATCTCGGCCCAGGGGTGCGCGGCCACGGTGACACTCGGAAGGGAGGCCAGGGCGACCCGGGGCGCGGCGGCCCCGGGGCCGCCCTCCAGGCCGCGGTCCAGTTGCAGGGTCTCCTCCACGGCGGCGCGGCCCCCCAGGAGGCTGAGGAGGCTGGGGCCCTCGTCCCGGCGGCGGGGCGCCGCGGGCTCGGGCTCCCGCCCTCCGAAGAAGAGCCGGTTCTGGATGGCCCGGAAACCCGCCACCAGGGGCGAAGGGTCCCCGGCCCCCTGCTCCCAGGCCCGGGCACGGGCGCGGGCCCACTGCTCCAGCAGGGACCGGTCGCCGGGCGTCCCACCCTCCAGGTTCCAGCTCAGGGCGCCGGGGGCCCCCTCAAGGCGGGCGACCTTGGCGCCGGCCACGCGCAGGGCCAGGACGGTGACGGACAGCGGACCGGGTGCCGCTGGGGCCGCGGGCACCAGGAAGACTTGCCGCACCCCCGCGGCCGCCACCAGTTGGGGCCAGGGCTGGCCGGGCGGAAGAACGAGCTCTGCCTTCACCACCTCCAGACCCAGGGCCGCATCGCGATAGCGGGCCACCGTGCGCAGCGGGGCCTGGGCCGCCAGGACCAGGGAAAGGAAGGGCACGGCCAGGCGCAGCGGGTTCATGGGATCTCCTCACCGCAACGCTACGCGAAAGCCCGTTTTTTGCCAATTCCTTCGTTCCCACGGCTGGACTTTCCGTTGCGCCGCCGGGACCTTCCTGCTCTCATGTTCACACAATCAAGCGTGAGCGCCATGTCCGATCCGTCAGCCATGCCCGGCCCGAACCTGCGGCTCCTCGCCCTGGCCCTGCTGGCCGCCGCGGGTCTGGGGACCGCCGGCTGGGCCCTCGCCGCATGCCGACCCGCGCCCGGGTACCTGGGGCTGGGCCTGGCCTTGGCGGCCGGCCTGGGACTTGCGACCCGCCTGGCCGGAAGCCGCAGGGATCTGGTGGCCCGCCAGGACCGGCTGCAGGAACTGAACCGGAGCCTGGACGAGCAGGTGCAGGGCCGCACCGCGCGCCTCATGCAGACCATCGAGGACCTGGAGTCCTTCAACCGCATGGTCACCCACGACCTCAAGTCCCCTCTCACGGGACTGCTGCTGGGCATGGACAACCTGCAGGAACGCCTCGGCGAAGACCGGCCCGACCTCCTGCGCCACCTGGATCTCCTGCGCGCGGGGGCGGACCGCATGCAGCAGCTGTTGGAGGGGCTCCAGGAGCTGGCGCTGATCTCCGGGCGCCTGCCCACGGTGCAGCGGGTGGACGTTTCCCACCACGCGCGCCTGGTGTTGCTGAACCTCCAGGAGAAGGAACCGGAGCGCAGCGTGCGCTGGGAAATCGAGCCGGGGCTCACCGTGCTGGGCGACCCCAATCTCGTGCGCATCGCCCTGGAGAACCTCCTGGGCAACGCCTGGAAGTACACCCTGGGCCGCTCGCCCGCGGAGATCACGGTGCGCGGCGGCGCGGGCCCCGCCGCCGCCATCGAGATCCGGGACAACGGCATCGGCTTCCCCATGGCCCAGGCCGAAGCCATGTTCCGGCCCTTCCAGCGGCTCCATTCGGATCCGCGGATTCCGGGCCACGGCATCGGCCTGTCCATCGTCAAGCGGGTGATGAGCAAGCACGGGGGCACGGTCACGGCCCAGGGCTGGCCCGGGGAGGGCGCCCTGTTCCGCCTGGACTTCAAGGCCCAGAGCCCCGCGTAGGCGGAAGGCGAAGGTCCTCCGCGCGCGACCCCAGGACTTCCGGTCAAGGGGTATTGCCGGACTGGGTCACCCCCGTCGACCTCACGATGGCGAGGCCAGCCGTTCCGTTGCCGGTCAGGACATTGTTGGTGAGGATGGGGTTGGTGCTCTGGTAGACGAACAGGCCGTACTTGGAGTTGCCGGTGGAGGTGTTGGCATTCACCGTGGTGGCGGTGTCGTTGTAGATCTCGATGCCGGCGCCGTCGCCGCCGGTGCCCGTCCCGGATACGGTGTTGCCCTGCACCAGCGTCCCGTTCATGCCGTCGTGGATGTAGATCCCGAACGCGGATTCCGTGGAGACGGTGTTGTTCAGCACCCAGGAACGGGTGGTGTTCTCGCCGTTCAGGCCCGACTGATTGCCCGAAACCGTGTTGCCGATGACGAACACATCGCTCGTGCTGGAATTCGCCACCCCGAGGATGCCCCAGGCGAAGCCCGCGGCCCGGTTGCCGGTGAACCGGTTGTTGGCGGCCAGCACGGTCCGGACGGACTCGTTGGCGTTGGCCTCCACGTCCACGCCGATTCCGTTGACCATGGGCCCCCCGGCGGTTTCCACCGAACCGATGGCCCCGTGGAACGTGCTGTTGATGAGGTAGAACCCCTGGCCGTAGGTGATCGCCATGCCGTGGCGCCGGTTGAACTGGCTCGTGATGCCGCAGACCGTGACGTTGGTGGAGTTTCCGCCCACGTAGATGCCGTCGTTGAAGGCGTCCTGGACCACGCTCCCTTCCACGACCACGTTGCGGGACTGGACGATGTGGATGCAGTCGCCGGCTTCCACCTTGGTGGGGGTGGGGATGGAATTATTGAGGTTGTTGCCTTTGAACGTGCCTCCGCTGATATTGACATTGGAACAGCCCGAGACCGTGACCATCGCGTAGTTCTGCGTGGAAGTGGGCCTGGCCTGGAGGATGGCCTGCGGGTCCAGGAGCAGGGTCATGTTGCTGCCCAGCCGGATTCCTCCGTTCTGGTTGGAGGTGGGGTCCATGAGGTAGGTGCCTGCCGGCAGGTAGACCGCCTTGCCGGTGCCGGCGACCGCCTTGACCGCGGCCGAGATGGCCGCGGTGTCGTCCGTGACACCGTCGCCCGCGGCGTTGTACGGGGAGCTCCGGACATTGGCTCCGATGGGAATGCTGCCTGCCTGGACGAGGGTCGCGGTGACCGGGATCGTGATGGACGCGCTCTGGGTGGGCGCGGCGGCGCTGGTGGCCGTCACCCGGTGGGAACCGGTGGTGGCCGGAGCCGTGTAGACGACGGTTCCGCCCGTTGCCGGCACGAACAGGGTGCCGACGGAGGCGTTCCCGTCGGGCACGCCATCCACGGCCCAGGTGACCGAGGCGTCCGAGGCGCCTGAAACGCCTGCCGTGATGAGCATGGAACCGGACGGCACGACGTTGGCCGGGCCGGCCACGGCGAGGGTCACCACCACGCCGGAGGGGGCCAGGACCGACACGGAAACGGAGGCGGTCCTGGAGGTGTCCGCCGAGCTGGTGGCGGTGACCGTGTGGGTCCCGGCGCTGGCCGGGGCGTTGTAGGCCACGCTGAGGCCGCTGCCGGCGATGGTCCCCGCCGAGGCGGAACCGCCCTGGATTCCGTCCACCGACCAGATCACCGCCGTGTTGGAGGTGCCCGCCACCGACGCCGTGAAGGAGAGGGTGCCCGAGGTGTTGACCTGCGCGGATCCTGATGGGGTCAGGGCGATTTCGACTGCGGGGACCGTGACCGTCACGGTCGCCGAGGCGCTCTTCACGGTATCCGCGGCCGCGAAGGCGGTCACGGTGTGCGAACCGGCGGTGGCGGGCGCCGAGTAGGTCGCGCTGGCCCCGGTGCCGACCAGGGTGCCCACGGCGGCGCTGCCGTTGCTGACGCCGTCCACGAGCCAGCCCACCGACGTGTTGCTGGATCCGGTCACGGTGGCGGTGAACACCTGGGTGCCCCCCGGACCGAGGTTGACCGTGCCCGAGGGGCTGAGGGTCAGGACCACCGCGGTCGGCGCGGCCACGACGACCGTGGCCGAGGCGCTCCTGGACGGGTCGGCCACGCTGGTGGCCGTCACGGCATGGCTGCCCGCGGCCATGGGGGCCGTGTAGGTTGCGGTCGCTCCGGTGCCGCTGACCGTACCGGAAGTGGAACTGCCGCCGGGAGTCCCGTCCACCGCCCAGACCAGGGCCGGCATGGGGCTGCCCGTCACCTGGGCTGTGAGGGTCAGGCGCCCGCCTGCCTGAAGGGAGGCGTCGGCGGGCGTGATCTGAAGGGTGACGGGCTGGACCACCGACGTTTGAACCAGGGCGGCCTTGCCGCCGCAGGAAAGGAGCGAACCGGCGACAAGGAGCCCCGCCCATGCAAGGCTGCTCGACAAGGCGGTCCTGATAGCCATGGGATCCTCCTCAGGTGCCTGACGCTTGGGTGCGTATTCCGGGATGCAGCTGGTCTGGTAGGCCCATTGTAGCCCTACGCCGGCGAACCGGATAGCCTTGACCTGCAAGGATGGCCGACGGAAAAAAACAATCAGGATCTCATGATTCTGCTCCTTTTAAATCAGTCCGACCCCCAACGGCGAGACAAGGCTGGCTGCGACGGTGCCCGGCTGTCCGCACGCACCCTCCGGCAAGGGGACGGTCCAGGCGGCGCCGACCCGGGAACCCTTCCGGGGCTCGCGCCACGTTGACTGGCGTGGCGGCCATCGCCCGTCTTTCTTGAGGTTGCCATGTTCCCCTTCCGTCCCGCCCTTGCCGCCCTGCTCCTCCTGGGCGGCCCTCCCGGTGCGGCCGACATCACGCTGACCAACCGGACCCGGGCCACCGTGCGGGTGGAGCTGACGGAAGTCAGCACCGGCGATGGCGAACTCTCCGTGCTCGTGGACCCTCCCTTCGTTTCCGGCGCCCCCAGGGCTGCCTGGTCGGAGGATCCGGCCCCGGAATCCGGCTCGATTCTCCACGGCATCTACGGCCACGACGCGACCTTCTCCGCGAACCGGCTGGCCCTCGTCCCCGGCGCCACCCTCGTGATCCGGTCCCGGCCCGTGGCGGCGGGCGCCGGGCCGTTCCAGCTCCTCTCCTTCAAGGTGTCCAGGCTCGGCCGCAAAGGCGCGGGCACGCCCAAGGAGGTGCACTACCTCAGGCTCCCCTCCGAGGATCCGGAGAACCGGGAGCAGCTGATCCTCCCGCCCGATCTCAAGGCCCCCCTCGCCTCGTCCTCTGGGCCGCTGAGCATTTCGCCCCGGCCGGCCGGGAGCGGCGACCATGATCTCAAGGAGCTCCCCGGAAGCTCCTGCGTGATCCTGTAGACCCGGGAATCTTGCCAGGCTATTAAATCTTTATTACATTGGCCACCGGACGGGAGCATTTCGATGAAGGGGTTGGGAATCTACATGCTCACCTGGCCCCTCCTGGCCGGAACCGGCGGCGGGTTGATGGGCGGCTACCGACCCGCCCCTTTGGACGCCCCCCCGGTCCTGGAGGCCCGGACCTTCGTCCAGACGCATTTCGCCCGGCTGCGCCTGGGGGAGGTGCGGAAGGCCGGAACCCAGGTGGTGGCAGGCACCAACGTCAAGCTGGTCTGCCGGGTCACCGGCGAAGGCGCGCCGGCCCGCTGGGAATTCGTGGCCTGGAGACGGCTGGACGGCACCTGGGAGCTGATTTCGGCGCGGCGCCTGAGCCCCGCCGGAACCAGGCGGATCCTGCGGGCGCCGTAGTCCAGGGACTCCTTGGCGGTCCTGCCCCGGGCCTCGGCGGCGGTCCCGGGGTGGATCCCCCGGTGGCGATGCGCCTCCCGCACCTCGACCTACATCCGGAGATGGAAGCGTTCGGGCAGATCCGGCCTGGTTCGGGGCACCGGGCTCTCCTCGGCAGAAGCCTTGCGGAGGGGCCTTGCGAAGGGTCCGCAGGGGGCTTACTATTTATTGTTTATTAATAAACACCCCTTGGAGCGATCCCATGTTCAGGCCCTGGCCACCGAGTGCCCTGCTTTTCCTGCTTCTGGTCCAGGGCCCGGCCGGGACCCCCCAGGCTCCCCCGGTGTCGGCCCCGCTCGGCAACCATTACGATGTTTCGGCAGGCAATGCCCCGGTCGGGCCCTTCCTGGCCGAACTGGCCGCCAAGGAGGGGGTGTCGCTGCGCTACCCGCCCGAGCTGGACCTGCGCTTCAGCCTGGACGTGTCCGGAGCGAGCTTCCAGGAGGTGCTGGACCGGGTCTGCGAGGCACAGGGCCTGCGGCAGCGAACGGCCCGGGACGGCAGCCTCCTGGTGGGACTGATCGAAGACTTCCAGGCCGGGTTTCCCGGCGAAGAGACGGCGGAACGGACCCAGGTCGCCTACCCCTGCCGGAATCTCGGCCCCGAGACCTTGGCGGAAAGCCTCAATCAGGCGTTTCCGGACCTGAAATGCATTCCGGGACCGAAGGTGCGGACCCCGGGGGCGGACCCGGCGGCGGGCGGCTTCGGCCCGGTCCAGGGCGGCACCGGCGGCACGGGCTACGGGGGCGGAATGATCCCTTCCGGCATGCCCGTGGGCACGAGCTACGGGGGAGGCGGACCCGTCATGGGAGGGGCGCCGGGCAGCTACCGCGCCGGCGCGGAATCCCTTCGGCTGGACCTGATCCTCACCGGGCCGGCCGCCGTCGTCCGCCAGGCCCTGGCCTTCGCCCGGACCCTGGACCGGCCCCGCCAACAGGTCCGGGTCAATGTCAGCATCACCGAGCTCACCTCTTCCGCCAGCAGGGACCTGGGCATCGATTGGACGTTTTCCGGGGAATCTGGCGGGCCTCCCGCCGTCCAGTTCACCGAAGGGGCCGGCAACAGCCGCCTGAAGCTGGGCAGCTTCACCCACACCCCGGCCCAGGTCAACCTCAGCCTCCAGGCCCTGGAGACCCGCGGCCTCGTGAAGACCCTGGCCAACCCCAGCCTGCTGGTGATGGATGGCGAGAAGTGCTCCATCCTCATCGGCGAACGCCGGCTGTACCCCAAACAGACCGGAACCAACGCCCAGGGCAGTGCCACCTTCGACGTGGCCGAGCTCAAGACCGGCGTGATGCTCCAATTGGCGGTGCAGATCGGCCAGAACAACGAGGTGACCTTCTTCATCTACCCCCAGGATTCCATCCAGGCCGGCGTGGACACCATCCTGGGCTCCACCTACCCGGTCATCTCCACCCGGGAGATCCAGACGACGGTGCACCTGAAGAGCGGGACGCTGCTGGTGGTCGGCGGTCTCAAGGTGGACCAGAACCTGCGCACCTCCCAGGGCGTCCCGGTGCTGTCCCGCATCCCGCTGGTCGGATCCCTGTTCGGATCGCGCAGCAAATACAACGGCACCAAGGAACTGGTGATCATGGTCCAGCCGGAGATCCTGCCGCAGGAGGCTCCCGGGCGGAGCCGGATCTCAATCAATCCCTCCTGAGGAACATCGCCAGTTCCATATCCTCGGCCTGGAGGTGGTTGAGGATCGCGTCCTCCATGGCGTCCAGGAGGGCCGGCGTGAGGTCCGCCTCCCCCGCGTGGAGGCGGGACTCCAGGGCCCGGAAGGCCTTCATCAGGCGGGCGTGCGCGGCGGCGTGGGGCCGGCGGAACGGGAAGTCCGAGGCGGTCATGATCTCCTCCTCGCTGCGGTAGTGGCGTTCCATGGCCTCCACGAACCGGGCCAGGCCCTCGCCGCCCATGCCGGGGGACAGCTGGTCGAAGGCCAGCGCCAGGTCCCGGTGATGGGCGTCCAGGGAATCCAGCCCGGTCTTGAGGGTCCCGACCCAGCTGGCGAGTTCCCTGGAGGGCGGGCGCCGGGCCTGGCCGGGGTCCCCCTCCAGGGCGTCCCGCACGGACGCCACCAGGGCCTCCAGGCGGTAGGGCTTCTGCAGGAACCCGGCCAGGGCCGTGCCGGTCAGGCGATGGCGCGCCTCCTCGGGACTGAAGCCGCTGGTGAGGATGATGGGGGTGATGGACCCGGCCCGCCGCAGGCCCCGGCAGGCCTCCTCGCCCCCCATGTGGGGCATGGTGAGGTCCATGAGGACGAGGCGGATCCGCGGCCCGTCGGCCTCGGCGAGCAGGAGGGCCTCCAGGCCGTCCCGGGCCTCGAGGGTCGCGAAGCCCAGGCGCTGGAGGGCGCGCGCGGCGACCGTGCGGATGGCGTCCTCGTCGTCCACCACCAGGATGAGCCCTGAGCCCCGGTAGGCATCCGTACGGGCGACAGGCCGGGCCACTTCCGGCGCCCGCCCGGGCAGGGCCGGGAACACCAGCCGGAACGTGGAGCCGCTGCCCGTCTCCGTAAGCACCTGGATTCCCCCCTGGTGGCTCCGGAGGATCCCCTGGACCGCCGACAGGCCGAGACCCCGGCCGGCGAACTTGGTGGTGAAGAAGGGCTCGAAAATCCGCTCCTTGAGTTCGGGCGCCATGCCCTGGCCGTTGTCGGCCACCTCCAGGACCACGTAGGGGCCCGGGTCGAGGGCCTCGCCCGGGAAGTGGCGGTCGAGGGCGGCGCGGGTGAGCTCCTCCTGGGCGGTGCGGATGGTGATGACGCCCCCGTGCGGTTCCATGGCCTCGGCGGCGTTCATGACGAGGTTGATGATCACCTGCTGCACCTGGCCCACGTCGCCGTGCAAGGGCGGCAGGCCGGGCTGCGGGATCCAGCGCAGGTGGGCCCGGGCCTGGAGCGGCGTGCGCAGGATGCCCAGGACCTCCTCCACGCGGTGGTTGAGATCGAGCGCCTGGGGGTGGAACTTCCCCTTGCCCGCGTAGGCCAGGATCTGGGAAACCAGGCCGGAGGCCCGCGCGATGAGGTCCTCCAGGGCCCGGAGATGGTCCAGGGGGCCCTGCTCCATGGCCGCCAGTTCCACGATGCCCAGCATGGCGCCCAGGAGGTTGTTGAAGTCGTGGGCGATGCCTCCGGCCAGGAGGTTGAGGGACTCCTGTTTCCGGTTCTGGAAATGGGCCTGCTCGCCGTTCCTGCGCCCGGTGATGTCCGTGGCGATGATCCCCAGGCCCCAGCCGTGGTCCTGCGCGTCCACGATGGGGAACTTCTCGATGAGGAAGGCCCCGGGCTGGCCGCCCGGGAGGGTGACGGTCTCCTCCGCCTGCACCACCTCCTGGAGGCGCAGCACCCGCTCGTCCTGGGCGGCGCCCTGGGCCACCTCCCCGGCCGGGAAGAGCTGCCCGGCGGCTTCGGCCGGGGTGACGGCAAGGCAGACGCCGATGAGGGCCTCAGCCCGCTTGTTGATCGCCACCATGCGCCCCTCGGCGTCCTTGACCGCCATGGCGGCCGGGGCGTGCCGGAAGACCGCCTCCAGCCGGGCCCGGCTCTCCCGCAACTCCGCGGTGAGCGCGGCCACCCGCGCCTCCCGCTCCCGTTCCCGGGCCCCGCTCCTGCGGCGGAGGAAGGCCCAGGCCAGAACGAGAACGCCCAAGGCGGCCAAGGTGCCGAGGGCCAGAGCGCCGACCTGGAGACGAGCGAGGATGGGCATGGTGAAGGGCTCCCGGACCTCCAACCCTGGGTGTCGCCAGGGGCCTCCCGGTTCACGGGAAACGCCCCCCGGGTCCGAGGCATCTTTGTCCCGACAGGGGGAAGCGCCATGAGGGATTTCCTGGAGAACCTGTTGTCCTCCGACCTGATGCCCCACGGCCAGTGCTGGTCCTGGGAGCCGTGGGTGGTGTGGACCAACGTCGGTGCCGACGCCGTCATCGCCGTCACCTACGCGGTCATCGCCTGCAACCTCATCCTCCTGGTCGCGCGGCGAAAGGACGTGACCTTCGACTGGGTGGTGGCGATGTTCGGCGCGTTCACCTTCGCCTGCGGCTGCACCCACGCCATGGAGGTGTACAACACCTGGCACGGCTTCTTCCGCCTGGCGGGCGTCATCAAGCTCATCACGGCCGCCGCCAGCGTGATGACCATGGCCTTCCTGCTGCGGATCACCCCCAAGCTCCTGGTGGCCCCCACCCTCGACCAGGCCCTGGCCATGATCGCCGGACAGAAGGCATCCCAGGCCGCGCTCCGCGACCTGGCCGCCAACCTCGAGGACAAGGTGAGGGCCCGGACCCAGGAGCTGCGGGAGAGCGAGGCCCGGCTCCAGGGCTTCATCCGCCACTCCCCGGCGGGGATCGCCTTCAAGGGCCTGGATGGGCGGTACCTGCTCATCAATCCGAGCATGGAGGCGCTGGTCGGGCGCCCCTCCGGGGAGATCCTCGGGCACACCACCGCGGAGCTCTTCGCATCGCCCGACTGCATCCCCCTGCTGGAACTGGAGCAGAGGGTGCTGCTCCAGGGACGGGACCTCCAGACGGAGCAGGCGTGGACCGACCGCCACGGCGTGGCCCGCCAGGCCCTCACCCACGTGTTCCCCCTGGTGGACACCACGGGGCGGTGCTGGGGCGTGGGCGTCATGGCCACCGACATCACCGAGCGCAAGGAGGCGGACCGGGCCCTCCTCCAGAGCCAGAAGCTGGAGTCCATGGGCGTCCTGGCCGGAGGCATCGCCCACGACTTCAACAACCTCCTGGGCGCCATGCAGGGCAACGTGGAACTGGCCCTCACCGAGGCGACCCTGGGCGCCGTCCGGACGCACCTGGAAACCCTCAGGGGCCTCATGGCCAAGGGCTCCGACCTGCTCAGGCAGATGCTGACCTATGCCGGGCGCGGCAAGGCGGTGCTGGAGACCGTGGACCTGAACGCCCTGGTGAAGGAGATGCTCCAGCTGCTGCGGGCCTCCATTTCCAAGAAGGCCCAGATCCGCGAGGACCTCCATCCCGGGCCGCTGTCCCTGCTGGCCGACCCTTCCCAGATCCAGCAGGTGGTCATGAACCTGGTGATCAACGCCTCGGAGGCCCTGGGCGAACGCACCGGCGCCATCACCCTGCGCACCCGCGTGGAGGAGGTGGGTCCGGACGTGCCCGCCGCCGGGGACGACGGCCAGCCCCTGCGGCCCGGGCCCTTCGTGACGCTGCAGGTGCTGGACGAGGGTTCGGGCATGACCCCCGAGGTCCTCAAGCGGATCTTCGATCCCTTCTTCACCACCAAGTTCACCGGGCGAGGCCTGGGGCTGGCCGCCATCCACGGCATCGTCCGGGGGCACCGGGGCGGGATCCGGGTCACCAGCGAGCCCGGCAGGGGCACGTGCTTCAAGCTCCTCTTTCCGGCCGCGCCCGGCCCGCCGGCCCCCATCCAGCCCAGCCCCAGGCTGGTGCCGGCCGGCACCGGGGGCCCCGCGCTCCAGGGCACCGTCCTGGTGGTGGACGACGAGGACGCCATGCGCGACGTGGCGGCCAAGGCCCTGGGCCGCCTGGGCCTCGCCGTGCTCCAGGCCCGGGACGGGCGGGAGGCCCTGGACCTCTACAAGGGCCACCGGGAGCGCATCCGCCTGGTGGTCATGGACCTCACCATGCCCCGCATGGACGGGGAGGAGAGCTGCCGCGAGCTGCGCCGCCTGGGGGCCGACGTGCCCGTCATCCTCACCAGCGGCTTCAACGAGGCCGAGGCCATGGCCCGCTTCGAGGGCCTGGGCCTGGCGGGGTTCATGAAGAAGCCGTTCAGCCTGGGGACCTTCGCCGAGCTGGTGAGGAGCCTCCTCGCGGCCTGAGCGCCTCCGGCACCTGCCCCACCAGAACGGCGTGCCGTCCTTGAGCAGCCGCCAGCCGGACACCCTGCCGGGCCCCCGGGAAAAGCCGGGAGAGGCGCTGGAACGGGGCTGGTCCCCGGGAATTCCCGCCCCCGCCGGGGCACCCTCCCTCCGGAGGCCCCCCATGGATGCACCCATGCCCTTCTGGCCCGGAAACACGGCCGTCCACTGGGTGAAGGCCCTGCTGGCGGCGACGGCGTCCCTGGGGCTCCTCTACGGCCTCAAGGCCCTGGCCACCCGCAGACGCCGGAGCGAAGAACCGCCCGGCAGCCCTCGCGTATGTCTGGCCGAAGCCATGGACGCCACCCGGTTCCCGCTGCTGCTCGCCCTGGCCCTCTGGGCGGGCTCCCGCTTCCTGGAGCTGCCCCGTGCCCTGGAGGAGGCCCTCCTTCATGTGACCCTGCTGGCGATGCTGCTCCAGGCCGGGCTCTGGGCCAACCGCGTGGTGGGCTGCTTCCTGCGGGACTTCCTGGAGCGCCGGGAAGCCCACGGGGAAGTCACGGCCATGGCCGCCCCCGTGCTGGGCCTCATGGCGCGCACCGCGCTCTGGTCCCTGGTCCTGCTCCTCGTGCTGGACAGCTTCGACGTCAACCTCTCCACCCTCGTGGCCGGTGTGGGCGTGGGGGGCGTGGCGGTGGCCTTGGCGGTGCAGAACATCCTGGGGGACATCTTCGCGTCGCTCTCCATCGCCCTGGACAAGCCCTTCGCGCTGGGCGACTTCATCATCGTGGACGAGGTCCTCGGCACCGTGGACCGCATCGGCCTGAAGTCCACGCGCATTCAGAGCCTGTCGGGCGAGCAGATCATCCTCGCCAACGCCGACCTGCTCAAGAGCCGCATCCGCAATTTCAAGCGCATGCGCGAACGCCGCGTGCTCTTCACCTTCGCCGTGACCTACCAGACCGCCGCCGATGCCCTCTCCGCCCTGCCCGGCCACCTGCGCGACATCATCCAGGCCCAGCCCGGCACCCGCTTCGACCGGGCGCACCTCCGGGAATTCGGGGACTCGGGGCTCATCTTCGAAGTGGTGTACTACGTGCTGGACGTGGACTACAACGTCTACATGGACACGCAGCAGGCCATCAACCTCGCGCTGCTGAAGGCGCTGCGGGCGCAGGGGGTGGGGTTCGCGCATCCCGTGCGGGTGATGTTCCCGAGGCCGGAGGCGGTGTGAGTCGGGGGGCATCCCGACGATCGCGGGTTTCCCCGGCGCACCGGGGCTGTAGGATGGTCCCCTGGGAGGGAGCCATGCACGTCCTCATCGCCGGATGCGGTTGGCTGGGCCTCGCGGCGGCGCGGGCGCTGGCGGCCAGGGGGGACCGGGTCACGGGGGTGCGGTCCTCGCCCGCGGGCGCCGAGCAGCTGCGCGCCGCCGGCGTGGAGCCCCTGGTGCTCGACCTGGCCGACCCGGCCTCCGCGGAGCGCCTCCCCGCGGACCTCGACGCCATCCTGGCCCTGCAGGCCGCCCGCGGCGGAGGCGAGCCCGCCTACCACCGGGCCTACCTGGACGCCAACGCCACCCTGCTGGCGGCGCGCCCCCGGGTCCGGGCCTTCGTGTACACCGGATCCACGGGGCTCTTCGGCCAGCGGGACGGGTCCGACGTGGACGAGGCCACGCCGCCCGCGCCCACGACCCCCGAAGGCCTCGTGCTCGCCGAGGCCGAACGCAGGCTCCTGGCCGCGGACGCGCGCGTGCTGCGCCTCTCCGGGCTCTACGGCCCGGGCCGGCTGTGGGTGCTGGATGGCGTGGCCTCCGGGCGCATGGGCCTGGGGCCCGGGGACGGCGCATGGATGAACTCCTGCCACCAGGACGACGCGGTGACCGCGCTCCTGGCGGTGCTGGACCGGGGACGGGACGGCGCGGTCTACCACGGCACGGACGCCTGGCCCCTGCGCCGCCGCGAGGTCGTCGCCTTCGTGGCCGCGCGCCGGGGCCTGGAACCCGCGGCCGTCGCCGCCGCCCCCGGCCCGGACCGCCGCGTCCTGGGGGCACGCACCCGGGAGGAGCTGGGGTTCAACCTGCGATGGCCTTCGCTTCTGGAAGGGCTGGAGCCGTTCCTCTGAGGCCTACCCCGGCCGGTCCCCGCCCAGGCCCAGCCGCTGCTCCACCACGGGCCGCAGGTCCTCGTAGGACTCCCGCCGCTCGTGGATGTGGCAGGCCCCCAGGGCCTCCGCCACGTCCCAGGCGTAGGTGTTGCGGTACTCCGCCACCAGGATGACCGGCGCGTCCAGCAGCAGGCCCTGGCCGTGCAGCAGCCGCATCATGTCCTTGGCCCAGTGCCCGCCCATGGTGTTGTCCAGGAGCACCAGGTCGACGTGCAGGGTGGCGGCCAGGTTGCGGACCTCCGCGAAGGACCGCGCTTCGGAGACCTGGCGGAAGCCGTCCTGCCGGAAGGCCCCGGCCAGGGCCTGGGTGGAGCCGCCGGCGGAAAGGAACAGGATCCGCTTCGAGGCCTTTCGCAACCGGGCCGCGGCGCTGGTGGGGGGCGGGGGCGGCGGTTCGGGAGCGGGCCGCTCCAGGGGGCGCTCCACGACCTCGGCGGGCCTGGGCTTGACGCGGGTGGGGGTGGGGACGCCGGGGCGGTCGGCGGGATCCGTCCTGGGCTTGCGGTCGGGGAAGCCCGGGCCGAAGCTGGGCGGAAGGCGCGGCGCGAGGATCCGCTCGAGGTTCTTCCGGTCGGTCTCGGCCAGCCCTTCCAGGACCATGCCGCCCGCGCGGCCTGTGAGGTGCGCCAGGGTGCCGCGGCACTGGATGGCCGGCATGTGGGGCAGGCCCGCGACCCGCACGCCCTGGAAGCGGTCCCCCGGCCGGAGTTCCACCACGGGGCCGCTGAGGGCGTCGAACTCGTCCAGGGTAAGCCGCAGGCCCCTTTCGCTGAGATCCTGGAGCCGGCCCTGGAGGGTCCTCCCGCCCGGGAAGGTCCCGTCGAGCTGCTCGACCGCGAAGACCTCCGCCGCGTCGCCGCGCCCGAAGGCCGCGCGGGGTGCGGCCCTGCGCTCGCCGTGCGCGATGCTGGACGGAAGGCGGAAGACCCCCGTGCCCTCGGCCCGGGTCAGCGCGGTGAAGCGCCGGGCGTCCAGCATGAAGGCCATGCGCAGGGTCCGGCCGGGCTCCAGCGCGGGCGTGGTGGTGGTGGAGAAGGTGTCCCGCCCCACCTGCTCGAGCGACGTTTCGAAGGGCAGCGCGCCGGCCACGGGGAGCCACAGCTGCACCGGCGCCTTCAGGCGCGCCAGCTCCTCCAGGTAGGCCCGGATGGTCCCTTCGTCGCGCAGCTCTGGGCGGTGGTCGTGTGCGGTCAATCCGGATCCGTTATCCCCTCAAAGGAGGGAACTTCCAGTATATGGGGAATCCCGGCCGGAAGTCCCTTGACAGCTTCGGCATTCGCAACCATGATGGTTACAGAACGGACCCCCGATGACCGCCAGTTCCCGCACCACCATCGCCATCCACATCCTCACCCTCCTGGCCTTCTGCGGCCCGGAGCCCCTGACGTCCGGGTTCATCGCCGGCAGCGTCAACACCAACCCCGTGGTCATCCGGCGCCTCCTGGCCCGGCTGCGGGAGGCCGGGCTGGTGGGCTCCCAGGGCGGGCCCGGGGGCGGATGGCAGCTGCTGCGGGCACCCGGGAAGGTGACCCTCCGGGACATCCACCTCGCCGTCGAAGGCACCCCGCCCTTCGCCCTGCACAGCGCGGACCCCAACCCGCGCTGCCCCGTCGGCAGGAACATCCAGGCCGCCCTGGAGGGCGTCTACGCCTCCGCCCAGGCGGCCCTGGAGGCCGATCTGGCCCGCACCACCCTCTCCCACCTGGTGAAGGACGTCAAAGGCCGGGCGTCCTGACCCTTTTTTTTACCCAAATTCGTAACCTTTTTGGTTACAAGGAGAATTCCATGATCGCCATCACCGGTGCCTCCGGCCAACTCGGCCGCCTCGTCATCCAGGACCTCCTCCGGAGGGCCCCCGCCTCCCGGATCCTCGCCCTTGCCCGCAAGCCCGCGTCCGTCCAGGACCTGGGCGTCCAGTCCCGCCCGGCCGACTACGAGCGGCCGGAGACCCTGGCCGCCGCCCTGGCGGGGGTCGACAAGCTCCTCCTCATCTCCTCCAACGAGATGGGCCGCAGGGCGGCCCAGCACAAGGCCGTCATCGACGCGGCCCGCGAGGCCGGCGTGAAGCTGCTGGTCTACACCAGCGTGCTGCGCGCCGACACGTCGCCCCTGGGCCTGGCCCCCGAGCACGCCGAGACCGAGGCCTACCTGAAGGCCTCGGGCATCCCCTTCGTGATCCTGCGCAACGGCTGGTACACCGAGAACTACACGGCGAGCATCCCCTCGGCCCTGGCCCACGGCGCCTTCCTGGGCAGCGCGGGCGGTGGGCGCATCGCCTCGGCGGCCCGGGCCGACTATGCGGCGGCCGCCGCGGCCGTCCTGCTCCTGGACGGCCAGGCCGGCAAAACGTATGAGCTGGCGGGCGACACCTCGTACACCCTCACGGACCTGGCGGCCGAGATCGCCCGGCAGTCCGGCAAACCGGTGGTCTACAAGGACCTGCCCGAGGCCGAGTTCAAGGGCGTGCTGGTGGGCGTGGGCCTTCCCGAGGGCCTGGCCGCCCTGCTGTCGGACTCCGACGCGGGGGTGGCCAAGGGTGCCCTGCAGGACGAGGGGCGGCAGCTGAGCCGGCTCATCGGCCGGGCGACCACTCCCATGGCCGTGTCGGTGGAGGCCGCCCTCAAGGGATGAGGCGCGGAATGGCCCCGGTTCGCCGGTTCGTCCGAAGTACCCGGCGCCCGCGGAAAAATAATTAGCTCGTCCCAAACCGGAGCTGGACGGGTGCCCAAAAGCCGCCAGCCGGGTTCCGGGACCGGCAGCCCCTCCAGGCCCGTTTCCACCTCCACCAGGAACCGGAACCCCCGGCCGGGAAGGGGCGCGGGGAGCCAGGTACATGGGTCGCCTCCCGACGGGTACTGAACGTTCATCTTGGCGCTCCCACTATAGGCCCAAACCAACCCATCGTGGAGCCTCAAGGTGCTGCTACCCTGGCCTATCCCCCCAACCTTCAAAGCAGTGGAGTTGCCTTCCATGACCAGCCTCTCTGGAGAAAAAATCGGCGCCTTCCGCGTTCTCGAACTGCTGGGCCAGGGCGGGATGGGCGATGTGTACGTGGGAGTGGATGAACGGCTGGACCGGCGGGTGGCTCTGAAGGTCCTGAGGTCCGACCTCCATCCCGGGCATGAGACCCAGCAGCGCTTCCTGCGGGAAGCCAGGGTCCTTTCCCAGGTGGCCCACCCCAACATCTGCCAGATCTTCGACTACCTCTCCTCCGGCGGGCTGGAGGTGCTGGTGCTGGAGTTCATCGAGGGCCAGAGCCTGGGCAGGGCCATGAAGCAGGGCCTGACCCGCCGGCAGCGGCTCTCCATCGCCCTGCAGGTGGCCGAAGCCCTGCTGGCCGCCCACGAGAAGGGCATCATCCACCGCGACCTCAAGCCCGACAACATCCTCATCACGCCCGGGGACCAGGTGAAGGTCCTGGACTTCGGCATCTCCCGGCTGCGGTCGGACGAACCCGACCTGCCCCGGCCCGCCGCGGGCGTCCAGCCGCCCCTGCCCGGACTGGAGGACGGCGTCACCCGGCCGGCCTCGGAGCCCGGCCAGGATGCGGACGAGATCACCGCCGCCACCGGGTCCCATCCCAGCCGTTCCACCAGCTTGACCTCCCAGGGATCGATCATCGGAACCCTCGCCTACATGAGTCCCGAGCAGGCCCGGGGCGAGCAGGCCCAGGCCGCCAGCGACCTCTATTCGCTGGGCCTGCTGCTGCAGGAGCTCTTCACCGGCCGGAGGCCCTATCCCAAGGGCCTGGATTCCGCCGAGCTGCTCGAGCTGGCCCGGCAGGGGAAGACGCGCCCGGTGGAAGGGATCGACGCGGACGTGGCCGCGCTCATCCGGCGCCTGACCGCCCTCGCGCCAGCCGCCCGGCCCTCCTCCGCGGACACGGTGGAGCGGCTCCTCTGGATCCTGGCCAAGCCCAGACGGCGGCGGCAGAAGGCGTTCCTGGCCGCTTCGCTGGCGGTGATGGCCCTCTTCAGCGCCGGCATGACCGTGCAGACGGTGCGTGCCCGGCGGGCGGAACGGAGCACCCGGGAGGAGGCCGAGGCCGCCCGCCGGGTTTCGGCCTTCCTCACGGGGCTCTTCAAGGTCTCGGATCCCGGGGAGGCCCGGGGGAACTCCGTGACCGCGCGGGAGCTGCTGGACAAGGGCGCGCAGACCATCGGCAGGGAGCTCCGGGACCAGCCCCAGGTCCGCGCCCAGCTCATGGACACCATGGGCATGGTGTACTACGAGATGGGCCTGTACCCCCAGGCGCGGCCCCTCCTCCAGGAGGCCCTGGCCATCCGGGAGGGCACCCTGGGCCCCGTCCACCTGAAGGTGGCCGAAAGCCTGAACGACCTGGCCATGCTGGACCTCAAGGAGGGCCGCTACGACGAGGGCGGGGCGCGCTTCCAGCGGAGCCTGGACCTGCGCATCCGGCTGCACGGGGAAGGCTCCGCGGAGGTGGCCGCCACCCGGGGCAACCTCGGCGGCATCTACTACAACCAGGGAAAGTACGCCCTGGCCGAGCCGCTGTTCCGCCAGAGCCTCCAGACCCGCGAGCGCCTGCTGGGCCCCGACCATGAGGACGTGGCCGTGAGCCTCAACAACCTTGCCAGCCTGTACTGGCAGCAGGGCAAGTATGCGGAGGCCGAGCCGGTCTTCCGGCGCAGTCTGGCGATCAAGGAGGCCAAGCTGGGCCCCGACCACCCGGACGTGGCCCTGGCCCTCACGAACCTGGGCATCCTCTGCCGGAAGCAGCGGAAGTACCAGGAGGCCGAGACGTACTTCCGCCGGAGCCTCGCGGTGGGCGAGAAGGTCCAGGGTCCCGGCCACCCCAGCGTCGCAGCCACCCTCTCCAACCTCGGGACCACCCTGCTGGAGGCGGGCCGGAACGCCGAGGCCGAACCGCTCATGCTGCGCGCCCTGGCCATCGAGGAGAAGAGCCTCGGCCCCGCCCACCCCGAGGTGGCCCGCACGCTCAGCGGCCTGGGCACCCTCTACCACGCCATGGGCCGGGATTCCGAGGCCATCGCCCGGTACCGCAGCAGCATCGCCCTGGGGGAGAAGACCCTGGGCCCGGCCCACCCCAGCATCGCCGGCCCGCTCACCCACCTGGGAGAGCTGTACATGGACCGGGGCGACTTCGCCGCGGCCGAGCCGCTGTTCCTGAGGGGCCTGGGCAACACGGAACCGGTCCTGGGCGGCAGGCATCCCGGGGTCGCGGGAATCCTGTACGGCCTGGCCTGCATCGAAGCGGAACTGGGCAAGCCGCGCGAAGCGTTGGGCTACCTGGCGCGGGCCGTCCAAGTGGACGGCAAGCCGTCCTGGCTGGGCACGCTGCGTCAGGAGAAACAGCTCCGGTCCCTCAGGGGCAACGCGGATTTCGAACGCATCGCCACGGCGGGCGAGAGGTAGCCAGAGACCCAGGACCTCGGCAGTTCCCGGCGGTTGCCATTGCCGGGGACGAACGGGGCTGCAGAAAGGATGAAAGACGTTCCACCCTCTCGGGCCCTGCCCACCCGAAATGGCGAGGAACCGAAGGAGGGAAGGTCCAGCCCGGGATCCTCGCTCAAGGTCCTTGCGGGATCCGGCTACTGCATCGCCCGTCCGTACCGCAGCGACATGGTGATCCGCCGCCTGGCCTCACGGCCGTCGAGCGGCTTGGTGACCCAGTCGTTGACGGGGATTTCCGCCCCGGGTTCCTCGCCCTTGCCCGCCACCACCAGGATCGGCACGGCCGCCCAGGTGGGCTGGCTGCGCACGCTCGCGGCGACATCCTTGAGGAGGCCGTTGGCCATGGACGCGTCCAGCACCAGCAGGGCCGGTGGAGGGCCGTCCAGGTGGTCGAGAATTTCGCCCGCTCCGGCGCAGGTGTCCACCTGGATGCCGGCGGGGGCCAGCTGCAGGGAGAGCTGGGACAGCAGGAGCGCCGAGGCGGAAGCGGCAAGGACGCGCGAGCCGGCGAAGGACTCCAGGGGCTCGCCGATGCTGACGCCCCGGGTGGCGATGTCCAGCAGCATCCGCACCCGCAGGCGCAGGAGATCCTCGCTGGCCCGCTTCAGGAAGAAGTCGTCGGCGCCCACCTGCAGGCTTCGCTCGCCCACGTTCTGGGAGAGGGAGGTGATGATGGCGAACGGCAGGTCCCGGGTGGCCGGATCGTCCTTGATCTGCTTGCAGAACTGGAAGCCGTCGGTCACGGGCATGACGGCGTCGCAGAGGATGAGATCGGGGCGGCGGTCCGAGATGATGTCCAGGGCGTTCTCGGCGTTGGCGGCGGTGAGGATCTCCACGCCCAGAGGCTGTAGGACCTCAGGGAAGAGTTTCCGCTGAAGCCGGTCGTCGTCGATGAAGAGCAGGAAGGCCTTGGATAAATCCGTGTGCAATGAACAGTCCTCTGAGAAATGATACATGGAGCGTAATCAAGCGTAGCTTATTTTCCCCCGTCGAGGGCCGCCCGCAGGTTTTCCAGCAGGTCGCGCCGGCTGAACGGTTTCTGGAGGAATCTCGCCGAGGGAGGGAGGGTGTCGCGGCCGTCATGGGTTTCCAGGGGGTAGCCGGACATGAACAGCACCTTGACCCCGGGCCGGTGGCGCAGCACGATCCGGCTCAAGGCCACGCCACCCATGCCGGGCATCACCAGGTCCGTGACCAGGGCGTGGATGCCGCGGTCCTCCCGGGCCAGACAGGCAAGGGCCTGGGCGGGCCGGGGGAAGGCGAGCACCTGGTAGCCCGCGTCCTCCAGCACGGTCCGGCCCAGGTCCAGGAGGGCCTCCTCGTCCTCCACCAGCAGGATGGTCTCCCAGCCGCCGGGGGCGGGCGCTTCGGAGGCTTCCGGCTGCTGGCCGCCCCCCGGAAACTGGAAACGCGGCAGGTGCAGGCGGAAGGTGGAGCCCTGGCCGGGGGTGGAGTCCACCGAGACGAAGCCGCCGTTCTGGCGGAGGATCCCGTACACCATGGCCAGTCCCAGTCCGGTGCCCTTTCCCACCTCCTTGGTGGTGAAGAAGGGCTCGAAGATGTGGCTGAGGATCTCCGGGTCCATGCCCTGCCCGGTGTCCGTGACCGAGAGCACCACGTAGTCCCCGGGCCGGGCGTCCAGGTGCCTCTGGGCGAAAGCCTCGTCCACCACCTGGTTGCCGGTCTCCAGGAGGATGGTGCCGGCGTCGAGGATGGCGTCCCGGGCGTTCACGACGAGGTTCACCAGCACCTGGCCCACCTGGGAGGGGTCGATCCACACCGTCCACAGGGTGGTGGCGGGCTTCCACACCAGGGCGTGGTTCTCCCCGATGAGGCGGCGGAGCATGGCCTGGGTCTCGTCCACCAGGGCGTTCATGTCCACGGGCCGGGGCTCGATGGTCTGCTTGCGCGCGAAGGCCAGCAGCTGGCGCGTGAGGTCGCTGGAGTGGGTGGCCGCCTTGCGGATCTGGTTCAGGTGCTGGCGGACCGGGCCCTCCGCGAAGGCCGGGTCCTCCAGGAGCAGGTCCGAGTAGCCGATGATGACGCTCAGCATGTTGTTGGTGTCGTGGGCCACGCCCCCCGCCAGCTGGCCCAGGGAGTCCAGCTTCTGGGCCTGGCGGAGGATCCCCTCCGCCTGCTTGCGCCCGGTGATGTCGCGGACCACGGCGGCCAGGACGTCCTGGCCGTACCAGGTGGCCGGCTTGACCGCCACCTCCACGTCGAAGGGCGGGCTGCCGTCCGGTTTCACGGCCCGAAGCTCGAAGACCGCGAACCCCTCCTGGTCCAGGTGGGCCAGGAGGCCTTGCATGGCGGCCTCGGGCGCGCCACGTTCCGGATCGGGGATGCTCAGGCCGTACACGCTCTGGCCCAGCAGCGCCTCCCGGGGGAGGCCGAACATGAGGGTGGCGGACTGGTTGGCCTCCAGCACGATCCCCTGGCGGTCGTGGATGAGGATGGCGTCGTGGATGCTGTTGAACACCGACAGGAGGTTCTCCTGGGACACCCGCAGCCGTTCCCGCACCTCCTCGAGCTGCTGGAGGCGCTGCTGCAGCTCGGGGTAGAAGCTCTTGCGGCCGGACTCCTCGCCCAGGCCGATGATCCGCTCCCGCATCGCCTCGCGGCCGATCCGGGCGGGCATCAGAGGGCTTCCAGGTAGAGGACCTCGAGGTCGGCCAGGGAAGGCTCCCGGGGGTTGGTGGCGTTGCAGGGGTCGTCGTAGGCCTTGGCCGCCAGGCGGCCCGCGTCCGCGGCGGCGATCCCCCGGTAGGCCAGGCCGCCGGTGATGCCGCAGGCGCTGCGCAGGGCCACCGCCTGGTCGACGAGGCCGCTGCGTACCTGCGCGTCCGTCAAGCCCGCCGGATGTCCGCCCATGGCTTCCGCCACCCGCCGGTAGCGCTCGGGCGCCGCCGGGAAATTGAAGTCGAGGACGTGGGGCAGGAGCAGGGCGTTGCACTCCCCGTGGGGCAGGTCCTTGAAGCCGCCCAGGCTGTGGGCCATGGCGTGCACGGCCCCCAGGCTCGCGTTGGAGAAGGCCAGGCCCGCGTGGAGGCTGGCCTGCATGATCCGCCCGCGCAGCTCCAGGTCGCCCGGGTCGCGCACCGACGCGGGCAGGTTGCCGGCCACGAGGCGGATGGCCTCCAGGGCGTGCACGTCCGTGACGGCGGAGTGGGCGTTGGAGACGTAGGCCTCCACCGCGTGGACCAGCGCGTCCAGGCCCGTGCAGGCGGTGAGGAAGGGCCCCAGGGTCACGAGCGTGCCGGGGTCGATGAGCGCAACGTCGGGCACCACGGCCTTGCTGATGATGGCGATCTTCACCTGGGCGGCCACGTCGTTGATGATGGCGAACTGGGACACGTCCGCGGAGGAGCCGGCGGTGGTGGGCACGCAGATGAGGGGCGGCATGGGCGTTCGCACCTCGTCCACGCCCTCGTAGTCGAGGATGGACCCGCCGTTGGTGGCCACGATGCCGATGCCCTTGGCGCAGTCCATGACGCTGCCGCCGCCCACGGCCACGATGAGGTCGCTGCCGCTCGAACGGTACACCCGGACGCCTTCGGCCACTTCCCCGGACCGGGGATTGGGGGAGACGCCCAGGAAGCGCGTGACCTCCAGGCCCTCCTCCTGGAGGAACAGGGCGGCCTCGTTCGTCCACCCCGCCGCGTCCACCCCGGGGTCCGACACCAGGAGGACCCGGCGGGCTCCGAGGTTCCGCGCATAGCGCCCCAGGAGCCTGCGGGCGTCCAGCCCGAACAGGAACTCGGGCGCGACGAATTTGCGCAGTTCAGACAGCACCGGATTGCCCAAAAATCATCCCTTTCCCACGGATGCTGCAACCCTACCACGGCCCCCGCCGGGCCATGCCCGGAGATTTCTTTTTTTCAGGGCTCCGGAGGCGGCGCCGGCCCCAAGGCGTCCAGTCGCTCGTCAGCCTCTTCCCGCGACCCGGCGGTGCCGAACTCCCAGCCGGTATCCTTGGCGATCCGCTCCAGCTGGAGCCGGGCCAGGGGAATCCGGGCGATGCGGATGACCGACCGAAGGCCCTTGATCTTCGCGGCGGACTGGACCCGCACCAGGTCCCGCAGGCCGTCGGCGTCCGTGGGATGGAGCCCGGCCAGGTCATGGACGATATCGAACCCGGGCCCGAGCTGCCCCACCCCGGCGATGACGGCCTTGGCCGCCTCTTTTCGTTCGGCCGCTTCCAGGTGGCCCCCGAGGGTCACGTACAGGCGGTTCTTCTCAACGTTGACAGTCACTTCGAACATGCGCGGGCCTCGGGCGGGTCCTCCCATTATCCATGGATGTGCCCACCCATCAGGGAGGCGTGTATCCTTGTACGTGGCCAAAATCCTCGTGATCGACGACAGCCGGATGATGCGGCTCTACCTGCGGCGCTGCCTGGAGAGGGCCGGGCACGGGGTGGAGGAGTGGGTGCCCCTGTCGGCCATGGACGTCCCCGACTACGTCACCACCAGCGCCCCGGACCTGATCATCAGCGACTTCCAGATGCCCGGCTGCAACGGCTCCTCCCTTGCCCGCATGGCCCGCAAGGCCCGCCCGGACTGTCCCATCCTGATCCTCACCGCATTCCGGGACGACGAGATGGAGGCCGGGCTCCTCAAGATGGGCGTCACCCGGGTCCTCGCCAAGCCCATCGAGGAGACCGCGCTGGTCGCCGCGGTCACGGGCACCCTGGCCGCGCCCGGCGACTCCGAGTGATCAGACCAGGCGCCTGAGGGCCCGGATCTCGTCCTTCACCAGGATCAGCCGCTCATGGGCCAGTTCCACCTCCTCCACCGAGAGGTGCCTGGCGACCAGGTCCTTGTGCTCGGCCGCGAAGCGCGCTCCGTTCTCCGCCGCGAGCGATATCCACACATAGGCCTCGGCCTGGTCCTGGGGGATGCGCTCGTCCTCGTCGAAGCAGAGGCCGTGGTGGTGGCTGTAGCCCAGATGGAACTGGGCCTCGGGATCCCCCCACAGGGCCGCCCGGCGGTACCAGGTGGCGGACCCGGGCGCGTCCCCCCCCGTGTAGTGGTCGCCCCAGGGGTTCTGGATGTCCAGGATGACCTGGGCCGCGCTGCAGCCCCCGTGGGCCGACAGGAGGAAGAGCTCCTGGGCCGCCGCCTCGTCCAGGGGCATGCCCAGGCCGCGCAGGTAGCAGACGCCCAGGTAGTAGGTGGCCAGGGGATCCCCCGCGTCGGAAGCGGCCCGGAAGCGCAGGGCGGCCTCCTTCTCGTCCCTCGGCAGGCCGATGCCGTTCTTGAAGTTGAAGCCGGTCACGAGCTGGGCCCGCCGGCTGCCCCAGTCCGCGGCGATGCGGTACCAGCGCACGGACTCCCCCAGGTCCCGGGGGACGAGATCCCCCTCCTCGTACAGCCGGGCCAGACGGAGCTGGGTGCGCTCATCCCCGTTCTCCCCGGCCTTGCGCAGCCAATGGAGGGCCTGGGCGAAATCCCGGGGCACGCCGTCGCCGTCCTCGAAGATCCGGGCCAGCTGCAGCTGGGCCTCAGTGCTCCCATGCTCGGCGGCCTTGCGGAACCAGGCCACCGCCTGGACGGGATCCCGGGGCCCGAACTCCCCCAGGCTGGCGCAGTGTCCGAGGAGGTACTGGGCCTCCTGGGAGCCGAGTTCCGCGGCCCTGCGCCACCAGCGCAACGCCTCGGCCCCGTCCCGGGGCACCCCGGTGCCCGTGGCGTAGTGCCGGCCGAGGGTAACCTGGGCGCTGGCGAGCCCCCGTTCGGCCTCGGCCCGCAGATCCGGTGTCGGTTCGGTCATGGACGTCCCTTTGGGGAGGAATTGGTTTATTGGGCTGATCCGCCCCGATTCTAATATTTATTTCCAATAATCAATCATGCAAATTGGGTTAAAATTTTCAAATTCTACGGATCCAACATGGCCCTTCTCATGAGGCAGCTGTTCGCCGACCGCCGGCTGCGCAGCCAGATCGTCCGCCGCGCGGTCCTGTGGACCCTGGTGGTGGCGGTCATCATCGGGACCGGAGCGGTCTTCTCCCACCGGGAGACCCGCGCCATCGCCCTCGGCAGGGCCCGGGACAGCTTCCAGAAGGACGTGACCACGCGCCAGTGGGTCACCCAGCGGGGCGGCGTGTACGTGCCCCTGGACGAGCGGACCGCCCCCAATCCCCACCTGGCCCACGTGCGGGACCGGGAGATCATCACGACCTCGGGCAAGGTCCTCACGCTCGTGAACCCCGCCTACCTGACCCGGATGCTCCACGAGCTGGGCCGGGAGAAGTATGGCCTGCAGGGGCACATCACCAGCCTCAAGCCCATCCGCGCCGCCAACGCGGCCGATCCCTGGGAGGTCCGGGCCCTCCGGGCCCTGGAGACCGGTGCCGCCGAGTTCTACGAGGAATCGCCCGTCGACGGGCGGCCCACCCTGCGGTTCATGGGCGCCCTGGTCACCCAGGAGGGCTGCCTGCGGTGCCATGCCTCCCAGGGCTACCAGGTGGGCGACGTGCGGGGCGGGATCAGCGTCACGGTGCCCATGCCCCGGGGTTCCGCCCTCGTCGGCGGGCTGGGCAACCTGCCGACCCTGATCGTCATGGGCGCGGTCTGGAGCGTGGGCCTGATCGTCATCCTCCTGGCGGGCCGGTGGAACCTGGCCCGCCTCCAGGACCGCCAGCGGAGCGAGACCGAGCGCGACCTTCTCCAGGCGCAGCTTGCCCAGGCCCAGAAGATGGAAAGCCTGGGCGCCCTGGCGGGCGGGGTCGCCCACGACATGAACAATGTGCTCGGGGCCATCCTGGGCCTGGCCTCGGCCACCGTGGACCGCCATGCTCCCGGCGATCCGACCCGCCGGGCCCTGGAGACCATCATCAAGGCCGCCGAGCGGGGCGGGAAGACCGTGCGCGGCCTCCTGAGCTTCGCCCGCCAGAGCCCCGCCGAGGAACGGGACCTGGACCTCAACGGCATCCTCCAGGAGGAGGCCCGGCTCCTCGAGCACACCACCCTGGCGAGGGTCGCGCTCACCCTGGACCTGGCCCCGGACCTGCGGCCCATCCGAGGCGACGCCAGCGCCCTGTCGCACGCGCTCATGAACCTCTGCGTCAACGCCGTGGACGCCATGCCCCAGGGCGGGACGCTGGCCCTGCGCACCCGGAACGTGGACGGCGACTGGATCGAGCTCTCGGTGGAGGACACCGGGGAAGGCATGCCGCCGGCGGTCCTGGAGCGGGCCCTGGACCCCTTCTTCACCACCAAGGACGTGGGCAGGGGCACCGGCCTGGGCCTCTCCCTGGTCTACAGCACCGTGAAGGCCCACCTGGGGCAGCTGGAGATCCAGAGCGAGCCCGGCCGCGGCACCCGGGTGCGCATGCGCTTCCCCGTGAGCGAGAGCGCCGCCCAGCAGGCCCTGGAGGCGCAGGAGGCCCGGGAGGCCGCCCAGCCCGGGGCGTTGCGGGTGCTCCTGGTGGACGACGACGAACTGATCCAGTACTCCATCCGCACCGTCCTGGAGGTGCTGGGCCACGCCGCCACCGCCGTCTCCAGCGGGGAGGAGGCCCTGCGGCTGCTGGAGGGAGGCTTCCAGCCCCAGGTGGTGATCCTCGACATGAACATGCCGGGCCTGGGCGGCCCGGGCACCCTGCCCCGCCTGCGGGCCCTCCGCCCGGACCTGCCGGTGCTCCTGGCCACCGGACGCGCCGACCCGACGGCCATGGACCTGGCGGAGGCCCACCCGCAGGTGAAGCTGCTGTCCAAGCCGTTCACCATGGAAGATTTGCGCAGAGAGCTGCAGCGGCTGAGGGGCTGAAGATCCGGCTTCCATCCCGGGATAACCTCGTAATATGATGGCTTACTTCCCGAGGCCCCCCATGCGCACCCCCCTGCTCCTCGCCGCCGTGTCCCTCTGCGCCCAGGCCCAGACGGCCAACCCCTTCTTCGCCGAGTGGAAGACGCCCTTCGGCGTCCCGCCCTTCGCCGAGATCAAGGAGGAGCACTTCCTGCCGGCCTTCAAGGAGGGCATGGCCCGCCACAAGGCCGAAGTCGCCGCCATCGCGGATTCCGCCGAGGCGCCTACGTTCGCGAACACGGTGGAGGCCCTGGAGCTGTCGGGCCAGTTCCTGGAGCGGGTGTCCCTGGTGTTCGGCGCGCTCTCGGGCGCCGAGACCAACCCCAGGCTGCAGGCCGTCAACCGCGAGCTTGCGCCGCTGCGCGCCGCGCACTACGACGAGATCAACCTCAACGGAAAGCTCTGGCTCCGGGTGAAGGCGGTGTGGGCGAAGCGCCAGGGGCTGGATCCCGAGCAGCTGCGGCTGCTGGAGGACCGGCGCCGCGGATTCCTGCGCGCCGGCGCGGACCTGGACGAGGCGGGCAAGACCCGCATGCGCGCCCTCAACGCCGAGCTCTCCCGCCTGGGCGTGCAGTTCGGCGACCGCATGCTGAAGGCCACCAAGGACTTCAAGCTGACCCTGGACAAGCCCGCGGACCTGGCGGGGCTGCCCCAGGCCGTGCGGGACGCCGCGGCCAGGGACGGCGCCTGGGTATTCACGCTGGACGGGCCCAGCATCTGGCCCTTCCTGCAGTATGCCGACAACCGCGACCTGCGCCGCCGGCTCCTCGAAGGCTACCTGGAGCGCTGCCGCGCCGGGGAGACCGACACCCGCGGGCTGGTGAGCCGGGTGGCCGCGCTGCGCGTGCAGAAGGCCAGGCTCCTGGGCTACGCCACCTGGGCCGACTACATCCTCGAGGAGAACATGGCGAAGACGCCCGCGGGCGCCTACGGCCTCATGAAGCCCGTGTGGACCGCGGCCCTGGCCAAGGCCAAGGAGGAGCGCGCCGAGCTGCAGGCCGCCATGGCCAAGGACCGCCCGGGCGCCAGGCTCGAGGCCTGGGACTGGCGGTACTACCAGGAGAAGGTGCGCCGCGCGAAGTACGACCTGGACGAGTCCGCCCTGAAGCCCTACTTCAGCCTGGACAGCGTGCGCGGGGGCGCCTTCGGGCTGGCCACGCGGCTCTACGGCGTGACCTTCACCGAAGCGAAGGACGTCCCCGTCTACCATCCGGAGGTGCGGGTCTTCGAGGTGAAGGAACAGGACGGCCGCCACCTGGGCCTGCTCTACACCGACTACCACCCGCGCCCCGGCAAGCGCGGCGGCGCCTGGTGCGGCAGCCTGCGCCCGGGGCGGGACAACCACCGGGTCCACGCCGTCGCCACCAACGTGGCCAACCTCTCCCGGCCCTCCGGGGACGCCCCCGCCCTGCTCACGCCCGACGAGGTCCGCACCCTCTTCCACGAGTTCGGCCACGCCCTGCACGGGCTGTTCTACGCGGGCCGGTACCGGGGCCTGGGCGGGGCGCCGCGGGACTTCGTCGAGCTGCCCAGCCAGATCATGGAGAACTGGGCCATGGAGCCCGAGGTGCTCAAGACCTACGCGCGCCACTGGAAGACCGGGGAGCTGATCCCCGCCGCCCTGGGCGACCGCATCAAGAAGTCCCGCACCTTCGGCGAAGGCTTCGCCACCACGGAGTACATGGCCGCGGCCCTCCTGGACATGGACTGGCACACGCTCGCCGACGACGCGCCCCGGGACGCCGACGCGTTCGAGAAGGCCAGCATGGAGAAGTGGGGGCTGCCGCCGGAGATCCCGCTGCGGTACCGCACGGCCTTCTTCAACCACATCTGGGGCGGGGGCAACGGGTACAGCGCCGGGTACTACGCCTACATCTGGAGCGCCGTGCTGGACAGCGACGCGTTCCTCGCGTTCAAGGAGAAGGGGAACCTCTACGACCCCGCCACGGCGAGGGCCTTCCGCGCCAAGGTGCTGGACAGGGGCCAGACCGCGGACCCGGCCCAGCTCTACCGGGACTTCCGGGGCCGGGATCCCAGGGTGGACGCCCTGCTGGAAAAGCGCGGGCTCAAATAGGACCCGTCCATGGGATCCTGGTCCCATGGACGCCGACTCCCTGTCCCTCCTCACCCAGCGCCTGCGGGCCTTCGCCGCGGAAAGGGAGTGGGACGCCTTCCATTCCCCCAAGAACCTGGCCATGGCCCTGACCGGCGAGGCCGGGGAATTGGCGGCCGAGTTCCAGTGGCTCACGGAGCTTGAGAGCCGCGCCCTGGACCCCGAGCGCATGCGGCGCGTGCAGGAGGAGGCGGCGGACGTGCTGCTGTACCTGGTGCGCCTGGCCGACAAGCTGCAGTTCGACCTGCTGGAGGCCGCCGACCGGAAGATCGAGCTCAACGCCCGGCGCTACCCCGCGGACCGGGTCCGGGGCAGCGCGAAAAAATACGACGAATACAAGGAACCTGGGGGGGCGTAGAAGCCATTAATATCTTACGGCGGACTGCCGAGGAGCGCCCATGACCCAGCGAGACACCGCCCCCGCGGCGCGTCCGATCCTTGTCCTCAAGGGGCCGGCCAGCGCCGTCCAGGGCACGAGCGCCGTGGTGCGGGTGGAGGTCCGCGGCGCCGCCCCGGGCCAGCCGGTGTCCGTGCGCGGCTGGGTCAAGGGGGAGAAGGTGTTCGAAACCTTCCGCACCCTCGAGGGGGCCTCCGCCTTCGAGGCCGCCATCCCGGTCCCGCTTCTCGGGGAGGTCCAGACCCTGGTGGTGCAGGCCCACTGCCAGGGGGCCCGGTCCCCTGCCCACGCGGTGCCCCTGCGCCTGGCGCCCCTTGCCGGCCGCCGATCGGACCTCAGGACTCAAGCACTTCCCGCACCTTCCCCAGGAGAGCCTTGATCCGGAAGGGCTTCTGCAGGAAGTGGGTCTCCTCGCGCATCAGGCCCCGCTTGGCGAGGATATCGCCGGTGTAGCCGGAGATGAAGAGGACCTTGAAACCGGTCCGGGCCTCGAGGATGCGCTGCTGGAGCTCCTTCCCGTTCATTCCGGGCATGACCACGTCCGTGATCAGGAGATGGATCGGCCCCTCGTGGCGGGAAGCGAGCAGGACGGTGTCGAGGGGGTTCGAGGCGGCGAGCACCTTGTAGCCCTTCTCCTCCAGGACCAGCCTCATGACGTCCAGCATCGGCTTCTCGTCCTCGGCGATGAGGATGGTCTCGTCGCCCCCGCGGACCGATTCCTCGGCGGCCGCATCCGTGAACGCGTCCTCCGGATCGTAGGCCGGCAGGTAGATCTTGAAGGAGGTCCCCAGGCCTGGGTTGCTGTAGACCGAAACCGCCCCGCCGTTCTGCTTGATGATGCCGTACACCATCGAAAGCCCGAGGCCCGTGCCCTTCCCTTCGCCCTTGGTGGTGAAGAAGGGTTCGAAGATGTGCCTGAGGGTGAAGGGGTCCATGCCGCAGCCCGTGTCGCTGACGGTCAGCTGCACGTAGTTCCCGGGCGCCAGGCCCCCGAAGATCAGGGCCGAGGAGTCCTCCACCTGGACGTTGCAGGTCTCGATGCTGATGGACCCGGCGCCCGGCAGCGCGTCCCGGGAATTGACCACCAGGTTCGTGAGCATCTGGCTCACCTGGGACGGGTCGATGAAGACCGCCCGCAGGTCCGGGCCGGGGTGCAGGATCAGTTCGATGTCCCGCTCGATCATCCGTTTCAGCATCTTCCGGTTCTCCTCCACGGCCTCGTTGAGGTCCAGGCGCCTGGGCTGGGCGGCCTGCTTGCGGGAGAAGGCCAGGAGCTGCCGGGTGAGATCCGCGGAGCGTTCCGCGGCGGTCTTGATCTCCAGGATGCGCCTGCGGGCGGGTTCCGGGAGGGCCTGGGTCTCGAGCGAGATCTCGGAATTGATCAGGATGACGTTGAGCATGTTGTTGAAATCGTGGGCGACCCCTCCCGCCAGCCTGCCGAGGGCCTCCATCTTCTGGGACTGGAGCAGCTCGGACTCGATGCGCCGCTGCTCGGTGACGTCCTGGAGGATGCCGATGAAATGGGTGACGGCGCCGCCGTCCCCCCTCACCGGCGAGAGGGCCGTCTGGAAGAGCCTGGGCATTCCGCGCTTGTGCCGGTCCTGGATCTCCCCCCGCCACACCTGGCCGGAGGACAGGGTGGTCCACATCGTCTCCTGGCCGCCGGCGCCCTGGCTTCCGGATTCCAGGAAGCGGGGCCTGGACCCGAGGATCTCGCGGCTTTCGAAGCCCGTGATCTCCAGGTAGGCCAGGTTGGCCCATTCGATGACCCCCTGCCGGTCCATGATCAGGATGCCGTTGGCGGCCGCATCCAGCGCGATGCTCCTGAGCCGGAGCCGGGCCTCGGCCTGCTGCAGTTCCTCCACCTGCCGGGCCAGGCTCTGGGAGCGCTGGTCCAGTTTCTGCACCAGGCGCTCGTTGTAGAGCTTCAGGAAGGAGCCCTCGTCGGTGGGGGCGGGGTCCTGCGGCCGGATTTCCCCGATCTGGGTGCGCGCCACCACATCCTGCACCTGGAGCAGGAAGGCGTCCGGCTCCATGGGCTTGCGCAGGAAGGCGGCGGCCCCCAGGGAAAGGGCGAAGGCTTCGTCCTCGTCGGACTGGTAGGTGGCGGTGTAGAAGATGAAGGGGATCCGGGCCAGGACCGCGTCCTCCATCCAGGCGCGGCACAGGGAGTAGCCGTCCATCACGGGCATCAGGATGTCGGAGATGATGAGGTCCGGCGGTTCCCGGCGGGCCGTCTCCAGCGCCTCCCGGCCGTTCACGGCCTCCCGGATGGCATGGCCCTGGCTCCCCAGGAGCAGGTCCAGGAGCTTGAGGTTGGTAGGGATGTCATCGACCAGCAGGATCTTCATGCTCGGCTCCCCCGGATGGCGGGTCAAATGAACGAGGCGACGGTGCCCGTGAAGGTCTCGGGGTTGATGGGCTTCTCGATGTATTCCGTGAAGCCTTCCAGCAGGGCCCGCTCGCGGTCCCCGGCCATGGCGTAGCTGGTGATGGCCATGATGGGGGTCCCGGCCGTCCCGGGCAGGGCCCGCAGGGCCTTGACGACCTGGTACCCGTCCATGCCCGGGAGCTGGATGTCCAGGAGGATGAGATCGAAGGGCTCCGCCTGGGCGATGGCGATGCCCGAAGGCCCGTCGGTCGCCTCGACCAGGTGCACCTTCAGGGGGCTCAGGAGCATCCGCACGAGAAGGAGGTTGTCCGGGTTGTCTTCGATGACCAGGATGCGTTTCATGGTTCTCCTCTAGAGCGGCAGCGACAGCGTGAAGGTGGCGCCCCTGCCCGCCTCGCTTTCGGCCAGGATATCGCCGTTCATGAGACGGGCCAGTCGCCTGCTGAGCGCCAGGCCCAGGCCGGTGCCCTCGTTGCGGCGGGCGAGTCCCTCGTCCAGCTGCTCGAATTCCCGGAACAGCCGGTGAAGGTCCTGGGCGGCGATGCCGGGCCCGGTGTCCTGCACCTCCACATCCACCCGGGCCTCCCGGAGGCGGATGCGGACCGTGACGCGCCCGGTGTCCGTGAATTTCACCGCGTTCGAAAGGAGGTTCAGGAAGATCTGGGACACCCGCCGGCGGTCGCCGGTCATGGGGAGCGCCTCCGGGAAGGCGTCCCGGAGCAGGTCCAGGCCCTTGGACGCCGCGGCGGGCGCCAGGGTCTCCATGGACTCCCGTAGCGTCTGCACCAGGTCGTAGGGCTGGGCGGCCAGCCGCATTTCCGAGGCCTCGATCTTGGAGAGATCCAGGACGTCGTTGATCAGGTCCAGCAGGTGGCGGCCGTTCCGCTGCACGATCCGCAGGGGCTCCTCCTGCTGGGCCTGCAGGGGGCCGGCCATGCCGCCCAGCAGGACGCCCGTGAATCCGATGACCGAATTGAGCGGCGTGCGCAGTTCATGGGACATGGCCGACAGGAAGGCGGATTTGGCGCGGTCGGCGGCCTGGGCCCGTTCCACGGCCAGGGCCAGGTCCTCGTTCGCCTCCCTCAGGAGGGCCGTGCGTTCCTCGACGCTGCGTTCCAGTCCGGCGGCATGGGCCTTCAGGCGCTCGTGGAGGAGGGCGTTCTGGAGGCCCGTGGAGACCTGGCCCGCCAGGGTCTCCAGGAACGTGGCCTCCGCCCCGTACGCCCGCGGCCGGCCCGAACCCAGCACGAGCCGTCCGATGTCCTGGCCCGCCTTCCTGAGGGGGAGGATCGCGAAGGACACCACGCCGGGGGCCCCGAAGCGCGGGTCCGCCGCCGCATCCTCAACATAGACGGCCCGGCCGTCCATGGGACCCAGGGCGTCGACGCGCAGGTCCCCCTCCTCGTCCCGCGCGGCCCCGGCAGGTGCCCGGACGCTGTCCAGGAGCCGGAGCTCCGCGCCCTCCTGGAGGTAGAGCGCCGCAAGGTCCGATCCCGTGGCGGAAAGGGTTCCCAGCAGGGCGGCCTGGGAGCAGGCGGCAACGTCCAGGGTCATCGTGAGGCGGTTGCCCAGCTCGTTCATGGCCGCAAGCTGGGCGGCCCGCCTCAGGAGGGCCGCCTCCGCCAGCTTCTGGTCCGTGATGTCCTCGCCCAGGCCGATGGTGCCGATGATGGCTCCGGCCCGGTCCCGGAGGACCGTGTTGTTCCACCGGATGAGCCGGCGCCCGCCGCCGCGGGTGAGGATCTCGTTCTCGTTGTGGACCTGGATCTCCCCCTTGTTCATGGATGCGTCGAGGGCCGCCTCGACCCGCGGGCGGTCCTCCGGGGGCACGAACATGTCGAACCAGTTGCGGCCCAGGACCTCCTCCCGGGACCGGCCCGTCAGCTGGAGCAGGTGGTCGTTGCAGAAGGTGATGGTGGCCTGGGCGTCCAGGGACACGGCCACGAGCTTCACCGTTTCCAGGGTCGCCCGGAACCGGCGCTCGGATTCGGCCAGGTCCATGCGGGTCTCCATGGCCGCCAGCGCGTAGCCCATGTCCCCCGCCAGCTCGCCCAGGAGCCGGCCTTCTTCGGTGCCGAGGAGGTCCGGCTCCCCGTAGCAGGCCATGAGGGCGCCCACCGCCTTCCCGGCCTGGAGGATCGGAAAGGCGCACTGGGCCTGGTAGCCCAGGGTCAGGGCCCGGGCCCGCCAGGGGGCGAAGGCCGGATCGTTCAGGCAGGCCGGAAAGACCACGGCCTGGCCGGCGAGGGTTTCGTTGTCCGGGAGGGCGAGGCCGCCCAGGTGGCCGAAGGAGGCCCCCGGGACCAGGCACCCCGTGGCTTCGTCCTTGAACCCCAGCCAGGCCATCTGGAAGCCGCCCATTTCCACCAGGAGGCGGCTGGCTTCCCGCAGCAGCGTGGGGCGGTCCTCGGAATGGACGATCGCCTGGTTCACCTCGGACAGGGTCCGGTAGAGCCGGTTCTGGAGGCGCAGCCGGTCCTCGAGGCGCTCCCGTTCCTGCAGCGCGGAACCCAGCACGAGGGTGGTGATGGCCAGGGTGCAGATGAAGCCCTGCTGCAGGAGGAGGGACCCGTTCAAGGGGCCGGGAAGCAGGAAGGGGCCCGCGCCGAGCACGGTGGACGTGGTGGCGAGGAGGGCCAGCAGGGCGACCAGGGCCGACGCATGGAAGGGACCGAGCCGGGAGGTGCTCAGGACCAGCAGCGGAAAGAAGAAGAAGGCGAGGGGCGGAAGGAAGGGGCAGACCCCGAACCAGAAGACGAGGATCAAACCGGCGGCCAGCAGCGCATCCCGGTGGACCTTCCGGGGCAGGGCGGCCAGCTGCCGCCTCCGGAACGTCAGCAGCATGGGCGTCAGGACCAGGGCGCCGGCGGCATCGCCCAGCCACCACGAGGCGCCCACGGCCTGGAAGAGGTGCCAGCGGCCCGTCGCCGAGCAGAACGCCAGGGTCCCCACCAGGGCGCTGGCGAAGGTCGCCACGACCGCCCCGCCCAGGATGAACTGGAGGACGTGGGCCACCCGGTTGAAGGGATGGCGGGTGCCCGTGAACCGCTCAATGAGATACCCGGCCAGGAGGGCCTCCGCGGCGTTGCCCAGGGCCGTGGCCAGGGAGGCGGCCACCAGGTTGACGGGAGGCAGGCCGAGGCGGGCGAGGACCAGCGCGTTGGCCAGGAAGGCCCCGAGGAGGACGGCCGACCAGATGCCTGGGCCGTACCGCAGGCAGGCGGCGATGGCCAGGCCCGTGGGAATCCACACGGCCGTGGCGTTGGAGCCCGGCACGGCCAGGGCGAGCCCGAGGGCGGCCAGGACGAAATAGGCCGCCGCGAGGCCCGCCAGGTGGCGGACGGGAAGGCGTTTCCAAGGGAAGTGCCAGTGGGGCTTCATGGGTGGCCGCCGGGGTTGAAGGGATGCTTTGTTCCTTTATACCCCGGAAGGGCTCCCGGCCGCAGCGTTCACTGGGGCAGCAGCCCCAGCTCCTCCGCGTTGGCGTGCAGGACGTCCACCACGCGCTGGAAGTGCTCGTCCTCGGTCCCTCCGACGAGTTCGGACAGCTTCCGGAACCCTTCGATCATCTCCTCCCGGTTCACCCCCGCCGCGAAGGCGGGGGTCTTCATCTTCTTGCGGATGCTTTTGGGCTCGAGGCCCTCCGTGCGCTGGGGACGCACCAGGGCGCAGGCGGTGACGAAGCCGGTGACCTCGTCCGAGGCCACCAGGGCGCGCTCCAGGAGGTCCTCGGGGCGGATGCCGGTGCGCTCCCAGGCGTGGGCGGCCACGGCCCGGGCCAGGGCGGGTTCGGAACGCTCCTCCAGCCACGCGACCACGCGCGCGGGGTGCTCCCCGGGCCAGCGGTCGTAGTCGGCGTCGTGGAGCAGGCCGGCCAGGGCGAAGGGCCGCGGGTCCCGCCCCAGGCGCCGGGCCAGGTCCTCCATCACCAGCTCCACGCCCCGCGCGTGGATGCGCAGGCGCTCCGAGGGCGTCCACTCGCAAACCAGGGTCCAGGCCTCTTCGCGCGTCAGCATGCGGTCCTCCACGCCAATTCTAGGCCAGTTCGCGGATCTTCCGGGCCAGTTCCTGGACGGAGAAGGGCTTGTGCAGGAGCCCCACCGAGGGCCGGCCCTCCACCATGGCCCGGGCGGCGGCGTCCACGTAGCCCGAGGACACCAGGACCTTCTGGCCGGGCCTGAGCTCCAGGATCCGCGGCAGGGCCTCGTTGCCGGTCATGCCGGGCATGTTCAGGTCGAGGATCACCAGGTCGAAGGCCGCGGGGCCGGCCAGCGCCTCCAGGGCCCCCGCGCCGCTGTCCGCGCACGTCACCTGGTGGCCCTGCCAGTGCAGCACGTCGGTCACGGACTCGCGCAGGAGTTCGTCGTCGTCCACCACCAGGATCTCCAGGCCGCGCACCGCGGGACCCTCGCGCACCGGCGCGGGCTCCACGGGCCGGTCCTCGGAACCCGGGAAGGCCAGGCGCACCTGCGTGCCCTCCCCGGGGCGGCTGGCGATGGAGAGGGTGCCCCTGTGGGCCTGCACGGTGCCGTAGACCATGGCCAGGCCCAGGCCCGTGCCCTTGCCGGCGGGCTTGGTGGAGAAGAACGGCTCCGTGGCGCGCAGGACGACCTCCTCGGTCATGCCCGCGCCGGTGTCCTCCACGTCCAGCAGCACCTCGCCGCCGGGGCCGTTGGCGGTGCGCAGGGTGATGGTCCCGCCCTGGGGCATCGCGTCCACGCTGTTGACGCAGATGTTCATGACGGCGTGGTTCAGGGCGCCGGGATCGCCTTCCACGGCGCGCAGGTCCGGGGCGAGCTCGGTGACGAACCGGACCCTCTGGAGCGTGGTCCGGCTCAGGAGGCCGACGACCTCCTCCACCTGCCGGTTGAGATCCACCGGCAGGATCTCCCCCAGGTCCCGCCGGGCGAAGCACAGCAGGCCCTGGACCACTCCGCGCCCGCGCACGCAGGCCTGGCGGATGGTCTCCATGGACCGGTTCCCCGGGTCCCGCTCCATCTCGAGCGAGGCCAGGCCCAGGATGGCGCCCAGGACGTTGTTCAGGTCGTGGGCGACGCCGCCGGCGAGATTGCCCAGGCTCTCAAGCTTCTGGGATTGCTGAAGGCGCAGCTCGAGGTCGCGCTGCTCGGCTTCGGCGCGCTTGCGGCGCTCCTCCTTGTCCATGTCCTCCAGGGCGTACGTGAGGTCCAGGCAGACCTCCTCGAGGAGGGCGATCTCCTGGGGGCCGAAGAACCCCGCCTCCTCCGCGTAGATGGCCAGGACGCCGAAGACCGTCCCGTCGCCCCTGCGCAGGGGGAAGGAACCCGCGGCCTTGAAGCCCAGGGATCTTCCGGTGTCCCGCCAGGGCGCGGTGCGCGGGTCCTCGGTGAAGTCGTAGGCGAGGACGGGGCTCCCCTCCCGGAAGGCCCGGCCCATGGTGCCCCGGCCCTCGGGCCGGTCGTCGGTGGCGTAGACCACCAGGGACTCCACCCAGCCCTCGGGGCCCCCGTGGAAGGCCAGGGGCTTGAACCGGCCGGTCTCCGGCTCGGGCGCCGCGATCCACGCGCCCCAGAAGCCGCCGCCCACCACCAGGTCCCGGCAGATGCACCGGAAGAGCTCCTCCGGGGACTGGACCCGGACGATGGACTGGTTCACCTGGCTCAGGGCCGCGTAGAGCCGCGAAGCCCGGGTCAGGGCCTCCTCGTCGGCCTTCCGGGCGGTGATGTCCTCGATCACGGTGAGGATCCGGAGGCCGCCGTCCAGCTCGAGGAGGTCGCCCGAGACCCGGCCCACCATCACGACCCCGGCCTTGGTGCGGAAGAGGGCCTCCATGCCCTCCACCCGGCCCGCGGCCCGCAGCTGCTCGAGGTACGTCTTCCGGGCCTCCGGGGACACCCAGAAGTCCGCAGCCGAGCGCCCGGCCAACTCGTCCCGGGTGTAGCCCGTGAGCCGGAGCATGGTGTCGTTGACCTCCTCCACTTCGCCGCCGGGGTACCTCGCCAGGATGATGCTGGAGGGGTTCGACCGGAAGATCCGCTCGAACTTGTCTTCGGCCAGCTTCAGGGCCTCCTCGGCCTGGGCCGCGGAGGTGACGTCCCGCACCACGGCGATCACGCGGCCGCCGGCCCGGGTGAGGCGCACTTCGCTCCAGAAGAGGGAGCCGTCGGCCCGGCGGGAGCGCCAGGGGAACTCCACGCTTCCCCGGGCGCTGGATTCCCGGATCCGGACCTGGGCCACCGCCAGGGTATAGCCCTCGGCGCTGGCGCTGAGCAGTTCCAGGTCCAGCCGTGCCAGGGCCTCGGCGGTGTACCCGAACATCTCCAGGCCGGCCCGGTTCACTTCCAGGATCTGGCCGGTGACCGCGTCGTGGACGAAGACGGCGTCGGGCAGGGCATCCAGGATGAGCGAATAGTCGAGGGGCGGGCTCCCGGGGCCGGATACCAATGCTTGTGGCCCAATGGGATACATGGGTCTCCTCGCCTGGGGCGCTTCAGGATCGACGGGCGGTTGGGTGACTCATTATGCCCTACCGGGAAAGGCCATCCACCTCGAACAGTTCGCTGAGCTTGCGGTCATAGGTGTAGGCAACCGTCCGGGCGTCCGGCGTCATGAACACGCTCCGGATCTGCAGGTGGCCGGCGGGGTCCGGCGGCGAGAAGCTGCGCACCACCGTGCCGGCGCCGGTGACGGGGTCCAGGCGCCGCAGGACCACGGGCAGGGCGGCCAGTTCGCTGCGGACGTGGATGCCCCGGCCGTCGCCCGTCCAGCCCACGACCCGCTCGCCCTTGGCCAGTCCCCGGATGGGCTGGGGCGCCGCGTCCCCGTGCACGGGCACGATGAACCATTCTTTCGCGTTGCCCGTGGCGATGAAGCGGCTGCCGTCGGGGGAGAGCGGCGTGAGGCCGGCCACCATGGCGCCCAGCCCCTCGGGAGTGAAGAGCCGCGGCTCCCCCTTGCCGGGGACCCAGCTGTACCAGCCCATCCGGTCCTTCTCCTGCCCCTGGAAGACCAGCTCGGCCCCGCGCTGGTAGGCGGTGCCCAGGCCCTGGAACCGCTTGGGCATGGGCAGCACCTGGGACCTCCCGGCGCCCGTGGGCATGAAGAAGAAGTAGCCCACCGGGTTGCCCTGGGCGTCCTTGACGGCCCCGGGGGTGAGGCCGGCCTGCTGGAAGGCCGCGGCGGCCCCGCGGTCCAGGTCCCCGGCCCCCAGGAAGTCGATGGAGAGCTGCAGCGAGGAGCCGTCGGGGGCCAGGGTCATGGGGTTGCCCCGGGCCAGCTTCACGGGGGAGGCCTCGTCCAGGCGGTACACGTAGGCCTGGTCCCGGGAGGTTCCGCCGTCCAGCGCGGGGGACTCCAGCAGCAGCAGGGTGCGCCCGTCGGCGCTCAGGCCCGCGGCCTGGGTGCCCTCCAGGATGGAGATCTCCCGGGTGGCGCCGCCCTGCTGCACGAAGACGCCCCGGCGCACCCGCTGGCTGGCGAGGAGGGCCCGCCCCTGGGGCGAGACGTCCATGAGCTGCTTGGCCCCCTCGCCGCGCCAGACCAGGCGCCTGGCGCCGCGGGAGGAGAGGGCCCACAGGGAGGTCTGGTCCCCTTCCCATTCCGTGAACCACAGCTCCCCCGACGGGCCCCAGGCCATCCCCGTCAGGGTCTGGGCCAGGGAGTCCCCGGCCTTGGTGAAGAGCACCTTCAGGCCCCCCTTGCGGTCGAACACGCCGATCTCGGACACGCCGCGGTTGCTGTCGCTGTGGATGACGGCCAGGCGTCCACCGCCGGGGGCCAGGCGCAGGCACTTGATGCCCGTGGCGCCTCCGTCCTCCGTGAAGACCGTGCGCCCCGAGGGGAACTCCACGCGGATGACGCCCTTGTCGTCCATGGCCAGGAGGGCCATGCTCTGGCCGTCCCAGGCGGCGTCGCTGACGTCCTCCAGGATGTCCTTGACGCTGCCGCCCCCGCCCGGGGCCTGGGCCAGGAGCCCGCTGAAGCGGCCCCCGAAACGGCGCACCGGGTTGCGCAGGAGGGCCAGCTCGCCCTGGCTCGAGACGCCCAGGAGCAGGGCGTCGGAGATGCCCAGGGCCTTGGGGCCCTCGGTGCCGGGATAGAGCGCGAAGAGGCCGGGCGCGCCGCCCTGGACGCGGGCGGAGTAGAAGATGGTCGTGCCGTCGGGCCCGAAGAAGGCCGATTCCAGGGTGCCCGGGGCGGTGTTCACCCGGTGGAAGACCGGCGCGGGCGCGGCGGGCGCCGGGCGCAGGACGGCCGCCGCCAGGGCCAGGGCCGCCACGGCCCCGAAGGCCCAGGCGGGCACCTTCCGGCGGGGCTTGTGGGGCGCCATGGGACCGCCCAGCGAGATGGTGTCCAGGTGCTGGAGGGCGAAGGCGATGTCACGCATGGACTGGAACCGCGCCTCGGGGCGCTTTTCCAGGCAGTGGGCCACGATGCTCTCCAGGACGGGGGAGAAGGGGCCCCGGGAGCCCTTGAGGTCGGGGGGGTCCTGGTTGAGGATGGCCTCGAAGGTCAGGGCCGCCGTGTCCCGCCGGAAGGCGCGCTGGCCGCTGAGAAGCTCGTAGAGCAGGACCCCGAAGCTGAAGATGTCGCTGCGGGCGTCCAGGTCCTCGCCCCGCACCTGCTCGGGGCTCATGTAGCCCAGGGTGCCCACCACCATGCCGGCCTGGGTGCCCGGGCCGGAGGGTTCCGGGGCCGGAAAGGGCGCCTGGGCCACCGCGGTGGCGGAGGGCGGAGCCGAGGCGGTGAGGGTCTCGTCCAGCGGCCCCGGGGCCGGGGTCCAGCGGGGCATGGGCTTGGCCAGCCCGAAGTCCAGGAGCTTCACCTGCCCGTCCTTGCACAGGAAGATGTTCTCGGGCTTGATGTCCCGGTGGAGGATCCCCTTGTCGTGGGCCGCCGCCAGCCCCAGGGCCACCTGGGAGGCGATGTCCAGGGCCTTGCGGGGCGCCAGGGCCCCGGGCCTCAGGCGCTCCCGCAGGTTCTCGCCCTCCAGCAGCTCCATCGCCGCATAGCAGATGCCGTCCTGGCGGCCGAAATCGAAGATGCCCATGACGTTGGGGTGGGAGAGGGCCGCGACGGCCTTGGCCTCCCGCTCGAACCGCGCCACCCGGACCGGATCGTCGGCCATGGAGGGCGGCAGGACCTTGATGGCCACGAGGCGGTCCAGCTTGGAGTCCTTCGCCTTGTACACGACGCCCATGCCGCCCATGCCGATCTGGGACAGGATCACGTAGGGCCCGAGGAGGGCGCCGGCTTCCAGGGTCATTCGGGGCTCCTGCCGATCAGCTTACTATGCCTTGCCCTGCCAGCGCTGGAAGCGAAGGGCGTAGTCGGCGACCGTGGCCCCGGCGCCCAGGCCCAGGGCGGCGAGGTAGGCGGTGAGGTAGCCCCGCACGATCACCGCGGCCGAGGGCAGGTCCCGGAACCGCTCCTCCTCCAGGGCCTCCAGGTAGGCGAGGCGGACGTTGGTCTCGGCCGCCATGCGGTCCAGGGTGACGCCCGCGGCCTCGCGGGTGCGCTTCAGGGCGGGACCGTCCAGGATCCGGTCCGGCTCCCGCGCCGGGGCGGGCAGCGGCCGCGGCGGGGGATGGGGCGCGTCCAGGATGCCGCAGAGCTCGGCGTAGGCGGCCTCCACCTCGGCCAGGACCCGGGCCTGGGCCGCCGGGCCGAACTCGTCCATGGAGGGCAGCCCCGAGCCGGAATAGAGCCCCTTGAGGAACGTGTGGGCGCGGCGGATCTCGTCCAGGCCGGCGCCGGCGTCCACTTCCAGGAGCTCGCGGCAGCGCGCCTCCCCCATGGCCCCGGATCCGGTCATGGCGTCGCCTCCCCGCGGGCCCGGGTCTTCAGGATCCCGTCCAGGATCGATTCCAGGTCGTTGCGCAGGGCGAAGGAGGCGCCCTTGAGCACCAGGGTGGATCCCTGTCCGAACTGGTTCCACAGGTCCTTGTCGTGGTGGATGAATCCCGCGAGCTCCGTGGGCACCTGGAAGAACTTGACCACGGCGCTGCGGGCGGCGCGCCCCTTGTCCACCTGCCGGAACTCGCGCACCTCGTTGAGCACCAGGTGGAGCGCCAGCCTCGCGTGCTCGCGTCCGTAGGCCTCCTTGAAGGTCTCCGAGAGGCCCGAGAGGTGCCGGGCCAGATCCTGGACGGTGACGATGCCGTGGGCTGCGCGATCCTTCCAGATGGCCCGGGCGGGGTCGCGCAGGCGGGCTTCGGTCAGGACCCCGCTGAGCAGCCGGAACTGGAGGTTCTTCACGAAGAGGTAGAAGTTCTCGATGGAGAGCGGCTCGGGGGTGATGACGGCCACCTTCACGTCGGCCAGGAGGAAGGCATCCAGGGTGTCGTACTGGGTGCCCGCCCCCAGGTCCAGGATCACGTGGTCCGCCTCCAGGCGCCGGAGGTGCCGGAAGAACTTCTGCTTCTGGGCCGAATTCATGCCATCGGTGTTGGCGGAGTTGAGGTTGCCCGGCACCAGCTGGAGGCCGGGGACCCGGGTGTCCAGGGCCAGCTCCTCCAGGGTGGCCTTGCCGTCCAGGAACCGGCCCAGGTTCGCCGGGGGGTTCCGCAGGCCGCAGTAGGTGTGCTGGTTGGCGCCGCCGAAGTCGGCGTCCACCAGGACCACCCGCCGGGAGCGCTCCGCGAGCCGGATGGCGAGGCCGTTGGACACGAGGCTCTTGCCCGTGCCGCCCTTGCCTCCCCCCACTGCCCAAATCAGCATGAAAGCCCTATAGAAACATCCGAGTCCACCCTAACAGAATCGGACCAGTAAGGTTAGGCGGGCGAATGACCCTATTGCCAGAACGGATCGTATTGAGATTTTTATATAGTGGGTTGGGTTTGTTGACATATTCTAGGAAATAACACTGGAAGGCTCATGGATCCTATCAACCCAGCGGCTGCCCCCTCACCCTTCCTCAACTGGAAGGAACCCCGGGAAGTTGCCAAACGACTTAAAGTCCTCATCAAGGCCATCGAGCAGAGCCCGGTCTCCGTCATCATCACGGACCCCAAGGGCGTCATCCAGTACGTGAACCCCAAGTTCACGCAACTCATGGGCTTCTCGCTGGAGGAGGCGGTGGGCCAGACCCCCCGCATCCTCAAGGGCGGGTTCCTCACCCGGGACTTCTACAAGAACATGTGGGACACGATCCAGGAAGGCCGCGAGTGGCACGGGCTCTTCCACAACCGCACCAAGGGCGGCGACCTTGTGTGGGAGCTGGCCTCCATCTCGCCGATCCGGGACGACTTCGGGACCATCACCCACTTCGTGGGGGTGAAGGAGGACATCACCGAACTCAAGCGCCTCCAGGACCAGATGGCCCACATGGCGCACCACGACCAGCTCACGGGCCTGCCCAACCGGTTCCTCTTCCTGGACCGCCTGGGCCAGATGCTCGCCCAGGCCAAGCGCCGGGACACCACCTTCGCCGTGCTCTACCTGGACCTGGACGACTTCAAGGCCGTCAACGACACCCGGGGCCACGCCGCCGGCGACAGCCTCCTGACCGCGGTGGCCCAGCGCCTCATGGGCTGCGTGCGGGAGACCGACACCGTCAGCCGCATGGGCGGGGACGAGTTCACCATCCTCCTGGCGGACATCCACGACATGGCGGACGTGGAGCGCATCGTGGGCATGATCCTCAAGGCGATCTCGAACCCCTTCACCATCGGGGCCGGGGAGTGCAGCGTGGGCATCTCCATCGGCGTGGCCATCTACCCCCTGGACGGCCTGGACACGGACCCCCTGCTGTCGGCGGCCGACAGCGCGCTCTACAAGGTCAAGGCCGACGGCAGGGGCGGCTACTGCTTCCCCTCCCGCAACCTGGGGCTGCCGCCGGCCTGAGGGGAATCAGGAATCCTTTCCCGGCGAACCTCGGCTCCTGTCCCGGACCCAGGCCCGGAAATCATGAGGGCTTTCCTTTTTGACACCTTCTAGAATCGAACGATGAGCCTGGGTCTTTCCGTTCGCGAGTTCGTCGCCCCCCTGGAGCCTTCGGGAAGCCTGGACGCCAGGCGCTCCCTGGCCGCCGAGGAGGACCCCATGGCCCTGGGGGCGCGGCTCCACGCGCGGGTGCAGAAGCGCCTGGTCCAGGAGGACGCCCGGACCCGGCCGGAGGTGGCCGTGCAGGCCGCGCTGGCCCACGAGGGCTTCGAGGTGCTGGTGCGGGGCCGGGTGGACGTGCTTTTGGGCTCCAGCCCGCCGGTGGTGGAGGAGATCAAGACCAGCTTCCGCCCCGGGGCCGTTCTCGCGGAGCTGGACGCGGAGCACCCCTTCGCCCTTCAGGCGCTCATGTACGCATGGATCGTCTGGAAGGACGCGGGGGAGGTCCCCCTCTGCCGCATCCGGGTCATCAGCCTCCTGGACGAGAGCGAGACCCTGGTGGAGCTGCCCTTCGACCCCGGGGCCTTCTCGGCCTGGGTGGAGACGCGGCTCCGGGACCTGCACGCGGCCTGGGACCGGGCCCAGGCCCGGCGCGCGGAGCGCCGGGAGCTGGCCGGGAGCCTCGCCTTCCCCTTCCCGGAACCCCGGCCCGGGCAGGCCCGGCTGGTGGAGCTGGTGGCCTCCTCCCTGGCCTCGGGCCGGCGCATGCTCCTGCAGGCCCCCACGGGCCTGGGCAAGACCGCCGCGGTGCTCTTCCCCGCCCTGGCCCGGGCCCTGGCCGACGATCTGCGGGTCTTCTACTGCACGCCCCGCAACAGCCAGCACGAGGTGGCCGAGGACTGCGTGCGGCGCATCCGCGCCAGCGGCCACCCGGTGCGCTCGGTGACCATCAAGGCCAAGGAGAAGGTCTGCCCCCAGGCCGAGGTGGACTGCCGGCCCGAGGTGTGCCCCCGGGCGGACCTCTACTTCGACCGCCTCAAGGCCTCGGGCGCCGTGGACGCGCTCATGGCCTCGGGCTGCGCCGACGCCGCGGCCGTGAAGGCCGCCGCGGACGAGCACCTGCTCTGCCCCTTCGAACTCTCCCTGGACGCCGCGCGGAGCGCCGACGTGGTCATCGGGGACTACAACTACGCCTTCGCTCCCAACGCCACCCTGGTGCGGTTCTTCGGTTCCCCCGAGGAGGCCGCGCGCAACGTCGTGCTGGTGGACGAGGCCCACAACCTGCCGGTGCGCGCCGCGGACTGGTTCAGCCCCGCCCTGGAGATCGCCTTCCTGGAGGAGCTGCGCAAGCGGCGCACCGTGCCCAGGGACCGCGCGCTGCGCACCCGGCTCACCGCCCAGATCAGGCGCTGCGTGGCGCTCCTGCAGGCCCAGGAGGGCGACCACCGCGTCGTGGAGCTGGATCCCCAGCCCTTCCTGGGGGAGGAGTTCCGCATCACCCGGCTCGTCGCCGAGACCGCGGCGCGGGGCGTGGAGCTGCGCCCCTCCCATCCGCTGGTGGAGCTGCAGCGGGCCTGGGGGGCCTTCTGCGCCGTGCTGCGCATCCTGGCCGCGCCCCACATCGTCACCTGGGTCCCCCCCGGGCGCCTCCAGATCACCTGCGCCGACGCCTCGGCCCACCTGCAGGAGCGCATGGCCGGGTTCCATTCCGCCGTGCTCTTCTCGGCCACCCTCAAGCCCTTCCTCTACCACCGGCGCCTGGCGGGCCTGGCCTCCCTGGACGTCGTGGAGGCCGAGATCCCCTCGCCCTTCCCGCCCGCGAACCGCAAGATCCTCGTGGTGCCGCAGATCTCCACCCTGTACCGGCTGCGGGACCGGGAGGTGCCCCGCATCGCCCACTTCCTGGGCCGCGTCCTGCCCCTGCGCCCCGGCAACTACTTCGTCTTCTTCCCGAGCTTCGAGATGCTGGAGAAGACCCTGCCCCACCTGGACCTGCCCGGCTTCCAGGTGCTCGCCCAGCCCCGCAGGGCCGGCGCCGCCCGCATCGCCGAACTGGTCCAGGCCCTGCGCGCCGGCACCGGCACCGTGGTGCTGGCCGTGCAGGGCGGCTCCCTCTCCGAGGGCATCGACCTGCCCGGGGAGGCCCTGATCGGGTGCGTGGTGGCCGGCCCCCCCCTGCCCCCCTTCGACCTGGAGCGGGACCGCGTGCGGGCCTACTTCCAGGCGGCCTACGGCTGCGGCCAGGCCTACGCCTACACCTACCCCGCGGCCGCCAAGGCCGTGCAGGCCGCGGGGCGGGTGATCCGCACTCCCGAGGACCGCGGCCTCCTGGTGTTCCTGGACGGCCGGTTCCTGGAGGCCGACTATGCCGCCTGCTTCCCCGAGGGCTGGTTCCGGGAGTCCCCCGCCGAGCTGGTGTCCGCATCGATCCTGGGGGACATCGCGGACTTCTGGACTGTGCCATCCTGAGGTATGCGCCTTTTCGCCCCGTTCCTCGCCATCCTCCTCCTGGCCCCGCTCCAGGCCCAGGCCCCGCCGCTCCTGGCGGCCTCGGCCCAGGTGGACGACGGCCCGCACGTCGTGTGGGAGGGCCGCAAGGCCCGGGTGCTCCGGTGGCGCCAGGGCAAGCCCGAGGAGACCCCCCTCCCCGCGAGCCGCCTGCTGGCCCTGGACGGCCTGCCGCCCCTCCAGCTGGATCCGGAACCGGCCCCCCAGCAGCCCGCCGTCTTCCCCCTGCCCGCGAAGATCGCCGCCATCAGCGACATCCACGGCAACTACGCCGCCATGACCACCCTCCTGGTGAACCAGGGCATCCTCGCCAAGGACCTCACCTGGGCCTTCGGCAAGGGCCACCTGCTGGTCCTGGGCGACACCGTGGACCGGGGTGCCCAGGTGACCGAGATCTTCTGGCTCCTGCGCTCCCTGGAGCGGCAGGCCCGGGACGCCGGCGGCAGGGTCCACATGCTCCTGGGCAACCATGAGGTGATGAACATGAAAGGGGATATCCGGTACCTGAACGCCAAGTACCGCGCCCTGCCCCTGACCGCCCCCTACCTCCTGGGCCCGGACACCGAGGCCGGCCGCTGGGTGCGCTCCCACCCGGTCATGGTGCGCCTGGGCGACGTGCTCTTCGTGCACGGCGGCGTGTCGCCCCACCTGGCGGAGGCCTTCCCGACCCTGGAAGCCGTGAACGCCGCGGCCAGGGACGCCCTTCCGGCCATCAAGAAGACCCTCCTGGGAGGCGCCGGCCCCTTGTGGTACCGCGGCATGGTCATGGATCCCCTGGACTCGGCGGCGGTGGTGGAGGCCAGCCTCCGCCCCTACCAGGCCCGGACCGTGGTGGTGGGCCACACGACCGTCAAGCAGGTGACGGCCATCCGTCCCGGGCAGGTCTACCTCATCGACGCCGGCCTGAGCGAGGGGCGGCCTGGCGAGCTCTGGCTCCAGACGGACGGCAAGCGGTGGCGGGGGCTGGCCGACGGGACGCGGCTGCCGCTGGACTAGGCGGGCGATCCAGGACGACGCGCACCCGGGGGTTCCACCCGGCACCGGGGACGCTACACTCTTCCCTTTGGGGGACCCTTGAACCGCGCTTTCCTCCTTTGCCTCCCGCTCGCCCTGCTGGCCTCCTCGGCAGCCGCGCAACCCCCCACCCGCGCCAAGAAGAAGACCCCGGCGCCCGTCACGAAAAAAGGACCCGTCATGATCACCACCCCCAGCGGCCTCAGCTACCTCGAAACCAACGAAGGAACGGGCGAGTCCCCGAAGAAGGGCCAGACGTGCGTCATGCACTACACCGGCTGGCTCTCCGACGGCGGCAAGCCCGGCAAGAAGTTCGACAGCTCCGTGGACCGGGGCCAGCCCTTCTCCTTCAGCGTGGGCGTCGGCCAGGTCATCAAGGGCTGGGACGAGGGCGTGATCACCATGAAGAAGGGCGGCAAGCGCACCCTCCACATCCCCGCCGCCCTGGGCTACGGCTCCCGCGGCGCGGGCGGCGTGATCCCCCCCAACGCGGACCTGATCTTCGACGTGGAGCTGATCGACTTCCGCTAGAACTGGAAGCCCGCCGAGATCGTGACGTTCCTCAGCTGCGTGCTCCGGTCCCCGGCGGACCGGGGCCGGCCGAGGATCCTGTCCACGTCCGCGGCGTACTCCAGCTTCAGGGGGATGCCCAGCTTCACGATGATGCCCAGGCCCAGCGCGGTGCGCAGGGGCAGGTTGGTGCGGTTGCCCTTGGCGTCCTCGGACCAGGCGCGGCCGGGCTTCTGGTAGACCTGGCCGGTGTCCACGAAGACCTCGCCCCACAGGGTCGGGCCGAGGATGGGGAAGCGGTACTCCAGGTTCGCGATGAAGAGGGCCTGGCCGCCCAGGGGGATCTGCTCGGTGGCTTCCACCGGAAGGCCGTCGGGGCCGGTGATCATCTTGATTTTGCCGTCGGCGTTCAAGATGGGGATGCGGCCCAGGGGGCCCAGGAAGTCGGGCTCCACGCCGCGCATGGTGCCCGAACCGCCCGCGAAGAACCGCTCCGAAAGCGGCAGGTCCTCGGCGGTCTTGGCGGTGGGAACGGCCAGGCCCAGGCGGACCCCGAAGGCCACCACGCCGGCCGAGGCCTTGTAGCCCACGGGCCAGGTCCACTGGTTGCGCAGGTCCAGCTTCATGAAGCTGCTGTTCTTGCTGGTGAGGAAGAACTGGCTGGCGGCCTCGAATCGGGCCAGGGAGTAGGTTCCGGTGGTGGGGTCGAAGGCGCTGTCGCGGGTGTCCCGCACCACCTGCACGTAGGGGGAGGAGATGATGGCCCGGTCGGGGTACTTGGCGATCTTGGTCAGGTCGTCGCTGTTGATGTTGTCGTTGCTGGCCGCCACCTCGACCCGCTCGAACCGGTACCCGGCCTCCACGGCCACCCGGGAAGGCAGCGCCCACCGCAGCGAGGCGAGGAACCGGCGCCGGCGCACCTGGTAGATGTAGCGCTGCTCCTGGATGTACGCCCCCTCCGTGCGGAAGGTGGTGCGGTCCGGCAGCGCCTCGCCCAGTTTGCCGTGTTCGAACCAGGGGTCGGTGTAGCCCAGGGAGACGGAGTTCAGGGACCTCGTGTACTGGCCCGTGGGGAACGTCTCGCGCAGGGTGCGGTTGTTCAGGAACCCGTCGCCGGCGCGGGCGTTGAAGTCCACGGTGCGGCCCATGCCTCCGACGTTCAGGCGCTGGACGCCCGTGCCCAGGTAGTAGCCCTGGGTGCGGTCGTAGCCGAAGGAGTTGGTGATCACCCAGGGGGAGCGCTCCTCGGCGCGGAACAGCAGGTCGCCGGCCTTCCACGGGGAGGGCGGGCCCGCCTCGGCGCCTTCGGCGAGGTTGGACACCTCCACCCGCTGGAAGGCCCCGAGGCCGCCCAGGCGCCCCTGGGCCCGGCCCAGCTTGTCCTGGTCGAGGGGATCGCCGGGGTTCAGGTTGATCTCGCGCAGCACAGCCCTGGCGCGGGTCCTCCCGGCGCCCCGCACCACCACGCGGTCCACCTTCTCCATGGGCTGGTCGGGCACCTCGAAGAGGATGCCGCAGGCGCCGCTCTCCTCCACCACCACCTGGGAGCGCACGGTGGGGCGCAGGACGCCCAGCGCGACCAGATGCTGCTGGCGGACCGAGGTGTAGGCCCGGAAGAGGTCCGCCTTGAGGAGCGGGATGGGCCTGGAGAAGGTGAGCGTGACCTGCAGCCTCCCCTCCACGGGGTGGAGGGCCAGGGCGGCTTCGCAGCCCGCCATCTCGCGGCGGTCGCTGCGGTAGATCCGCGCCCCGTCCCGGTCGGCGACGAACACCGGCTTGTCGGCGAACAGCAGGGCCAGGCCGGACCCCAGGCCCCAGGGATCGCCGAAGCCCTCGGGGGGCAGGTCCAGCCGCGCCCAGTTCACGAGCCGCTGGCGCCCTTCGCGGATGCGGAACACCAGGTCGGCCTTGCCGTTCCTGAGCTCCACGGAGCGCCGGACCTTGGCGTCGGTGAACCCGCGGCTCTCGTACAGCGCCTGGATGTGGTTCTCGGCGGCGTCCAGGAGCTCGGGCCGGGCCTTGGCGCCCAGGAAGCCCCCCACGTCGGCGGCCTTGCGCAGGTCCTTCTCGCTCACGGCCTGGTTGCCTTCGAACGTGAAGGCGCCCAGCTTCGAGACGGGGCCGGGAGCCAGGTGGTAGGTCACGACCACCTCTTCCGGCCCCTCGGGGCCGGTCTTCGTCACGGTCCGGCTGTAGGTCACCTGGGGGTCCAGGTGCCCGCGGGACCGGAACAGGCGCACGATGCGCCGCTCCCCCTCGTCCAGGAGCTCCGGGGTGTAATGGTCCGCCCGGGCGAGGGGGACCAGGTCCTTCAGGGTGGTGGTCCAGCCCAGCCCGGCGCCGTCGGACGTGAGGATCACCTTCGGCCCCACGTCCAGGGTGATGCGCAGCAGGCCGCCGGTATCCCAGTCGAGGTCGACGTGGCTCTCGAAGCGCTTGGCGCCCACCAGCTTCTTCCGCAGGCGCCGCAGGCACTCCAGCTCCACCTCCCGGTTCCACAGGGTGACGCCCGGCACCACCTTGGTCTCCCGGACGAGGGACGCCGTTGAAAACGGGCCGACCTTGCCCACCACCTCCACGCCCCGGATGAGGTTGGGCCTGCCAAGGGCCAGGTCCATCACGATCCGGGTGTCCCCTTCGGCCCTGGACACGGCGACCCGGGCGGCGGGGTAGCCCGCGGCGACCAGGTGCTCCTGGGCCTGGGCCCGCTGGGCCTCCAGGCGGGTGGCGCCGACCCGGTCGCCCTTCCGGAGGCCCGGGAAGAGGTTCCTGCGCAGGGAGGAGGGCGCATCGCCCCGCACCTGGATGGCGGCCACCCGGGGCCAGGGATCCAGGCGCACCACGCCCTGGCCGCCCTCCACGGCCCGGAAGCGGTCCGTGGCCCGGATGGCCTCGAGGGCAAGCTGGAACTCCGGCCCCGACAGGGCGTGGCCAGGGCGGACCCCGGCTGCCGCCCGTGCGAACGCCTGATCGTCCACGCTTCCGCCCACGAACTCCAGCCGGTCCGCCGGCGCCTGCCCCAGGCCCAGGGCAGGAACTGCCAGGAGGAGCAGGGGCGGGCCGAAGCGGTTCATCGGCTTGGGTTAGAAGCCGGCGAGGGACTCTTCCTCGGTTTCCTTCACGTCGAAGACGGAGTGGAGGCTGGTCATGGTGATCAGATTGAAGATGCGGGAGTTCATGCCGCAGATGCGCAGCTCTCCGCCCTTGTTCTTGATGGAGGTGTAGCAGCCCACCAGCTCGCCCACGCCCGAGGAATCGAGGTAGCTGACTTTGCTCAGGTTAAGAATGATGCGGCGGCTGCCGGCCTCCAGGACGGTGCGCACGGCCTCGCCGAGTTCCTGGTCCCCGTCCCCCAGCGTGATCTTGCCCTCGGGGTAGAGGATGGTGATGCCCTGGTGGTCGCGTTGGGTGATCTTCATATGCATTCCTCACGGTATTCCAGGAGTCTACCAAGGCGGGTGGCCAAACCCAACCCACGATTGCGGTGCGGGGCGATGCGGCATGAACCATGCAATGAGGGGGGGGTCCGGATGGCTTTCCGGACACCTTCACCTAGGTGTCCCCATGTTCGACCTGGTTTCCCAGAACCCCATGATCGCGCTCGCCGACAAGGGCATGTCCCTGGCCACCCAGCGCATCTCCCTCATCGCCTCGAATCTGGCCAACATCGATACGCCCGGCTACCGCACCAAGGACTTCGACTTCGCGGCGGCCTTCAAGACCGAGATGGAGAAGCTGGATAGGCAGTTCTCGCCCACCCCGGGCGCCCCATCCTCCTTCGACAAGGGGATCACGCCCCCGGCCATCATCCACCCGGTCGACATCACCTCGGAACGCAACGACGGCAACGACGTGCACCTGGACCGGGAGAACATGCTGCTCAACCAGACCCAGACCATCTTCACCATGAGTTCCAACCTGGCCCAGGGCGAGCTCAAGCTCGTGCTGGGCGCCATCCGGGATGCGGCCAAATAATGAGCACCTTCGACGCCATCAACAACATCGCCGCCTCCGGCATGGCCGCCCAGCGCCTCCGGGCCCAGCTGGTGGCCTCCAACATCGCCAACGCCGAGACCACGCGGACCCCCCAGGGGGGCCCCTTCCGCCGCAAGGACGCCGTGTTCTCGGTGGACACCCTGGACATGGGCCCCAACGGCGTGCCCGTGACCGGCGTCAAGGTGGCCGAGATCCGCGCCTCCCAGGACCCCTTCCTCACCAAGTACGACCCGGGCCATCCGGACGCCGACGCCTCGGGGATCGTGCAGTACCCCAACGTCAACCCCGTGGAGGAAATGGTCAACCTCACCGAGGCCAGCCGGGGCTTCGACGCCAACGCCTCGGTGGTGCGGGCGGTGCGGACCATGACACTTTCGGCCCAGGATTTGCTCCGGGTTACCTGATGGGCGGATTTCGCCCGGTGACGGATTTCTGACTGGCCCCCCGGCCAGGAACACCCCATCCTGAAGCAGTTCCATCGCAAGGTTCGCCATGAACCCCATTCTCCCCAGCCAGCTCCCCTCCCTCGACGCCCTCGCCCAGGCCGCCCAGAAGCCTGCCGCCAGCGGCCAGGCCGGGTCGGAAGCCACGCCGTTCGCCGACATCCTGAAGCAGGCCCTGGCCGAAGTGAACGACTCCCACGCCAACGCCGAGCAAGAGGCACGGAACTTGATAAGTGGAAACTCCACTGACATGCACACGGCGATTCTGGCGGTCCAGAAGGCCGATGTCAGCTTCCAGATGATGATGGCCGTCCGTTCCAAGCTGGTGGACGCATACCGCGAAGTGATGCGAATGCAGATGTGACGCATAGCTTTCCGGCCATCGAAAGGACCCAATGGCCGACGAGAACAGCGTCACCAAGCAATTCACCCAGGCACTGGAGAACATGACGGCCACCCAGAAGGGGATGGTCGCCGCCATGACCTTGACGGTGCTCCTGGTCCTCATCGGCTTCGGCCTGTGGGCCGGGCAGGAGAACATGGGGGTGCTCTTCAGCAACCTGCCCCCCCTGGACGCCAACCGCATCGTCGAAGAGCTGAAGAAGCAGAATATAAAATACGAATTGAGCACGGACCAGCGCACGGTGTCCGTGCCCGAGAAGCGCGTGGGCGACCTGCGCCTGAAGTTCGCCGGGGACGGCCTGCCCCAGGGCGAGGGCATCGGCTTCGACAAGCTGGAGAACCCCGGCCTCACCACCACCGACTTCACCCAGAAGATCATGTACCGCCGGGCCCTGGAGGCCAACCTGGCCAAGACCATCATGGCGCTCCAGCAGGTGGCGGGCGCCACGGTGCACATCACCCCCCAGAACGACAGCCCCTTCGCCACGGAGAAGGAGGAGGCCAAGGCGTCCGTGCTCCTCAAGCTCAAGGGCGGCCGGGCCCTGCCCGACGAGAACACCCAGGCCATCGTGAACCTGGTGGCCGCCAGCGTGGAGGGCCTCAAGCCCGACCAGGTGGTGGTCATCGACCAGTTCAGCCGGATCCTCAGCCGCACCGGGCGCGACCCCGCGGTGGGGGCCTCGGACGTGCAGAAGAAGGCCCAGCGAGAGGAGGAGGACCACCTGGTGAGGATGGTCACCGAGCTGCTGGAGCCGGTGGTGGGCATCGGCAAGGTGCGGGCCACCGCGCGGGTGGACCTGGACTTCGACAAGGTGAAGGTCAATTCCGAGACCTTCGACCCCGCCGGCCAGGTGGAGCGGGACCTCAAGGTCCTGAAGGAGGAGGGCCAGAAGCGCGACGGCGTGGCCGGCGTGCCCGGCACCCCCTCCAACGTGCCCCCCATCAACCAGCCCGCTCCCGGCACGCCGGGCACCGACAGCCACAAGAAGGAGGAGACCACCACCCACTACGAGATCTCCAAGACCCTCAAGTCCGTGGAGCAGGCCCCCGGCAACGTGCGGCGCCTGTCCCTGGCCGTCATCGTGGACGACGGCAGCAAGTGGGAGAAGGACGCCAAGGGCAATCCCGTGGAGAAGGTCACGCCCCGCACCGCCGACGAGCTGAAGAAGATCCGGGAGCAGGTGGCCTCGGCCATCGGCTTCCAGCAGAAGCGCGGTGATGAATTGACAGTGGAAAACATGGCCTTCGCCCCCACCAGCAACCCCAAGGAGGAGCAGGAGGCCAGGCAGCAGAGGTGGATCAATCTCGGCTGGGAACTGGCGCCCAAGGTCCTGTGGATCATCCTTGGGTTGGTCGTCTTCTTCCTGATCATCCTGCCCATGCTCAAGCGCCTCTCCTCAGCCCTCAACCGTCCCGCCCCCCTCCGGGTGCGCGTGGGCGCCGAAGGCGGAGCGCCGGGCGAACCCGGGGCCCCCCGGAAGTTCACGCCGCTCAAATCCATGGCCGAGATGGAATCCGAGATCGAGGCCGAGCTCAACGCCGAGGGGGCCTCCTCGGCGCCCGAAGCCCAGCGCCGCTCCCTGATCAAGAAGCGCATCCAGGAGAGCACGCTCAGCGACGCCGAGACCGTTGCCTCCCTGGTGAGATCCTGGATGATCGAGGACGGGAGATAGCATGGCCAAGCTTTCCGGCGCGCAAAAAGCCGCGGTCCTCATGGTCGCCCTGGGCGACGAGACCGCCTCCAGCATCTTCAAGTTCCTGGAAGAAGACGAGATCCAGAACATCTCCAAGGAGATCGCCCTCACCAAGCACGTGCAGCCCGAGACCGCCGACGAGGTGCTGGAAGAGTTCCACACCATGACCCTGGCCAAGACCTACATCGCCCAGGGCGGCATCGAGTATGCCAAGAAGCTGCTCATCAAGTCCGTGGGCCCCGAGGCCGCGCGCAAGATCATCGACCGGCTCACCAAGGCCCTGGAATCCTCCGCGGGCTTCTCCAGCATCGAGCGGGCCAATCCCCAGCAGCTCTCGAAGTTCATCCAGAACGAGCACCCCCAGACCATCGCCCTGATCCTGGCCCACCTCAACGCCTCCCAGGCCGGGGACCTCATCGCCAGCCTCCCCGAGGCCCTGCGGGCCGACGTGGCCATGCGCATGGCCAACCTCCAGGAGATCAGCCCCGAGGTGGTGCGCCGCATCTCGCTCATCCTCGAACAGAAGCTGGAGGCCCTGGGATCGTTCGCCACCGAGGCCTACGGCGGGGTGCGCGCCGTGGCCGAGCTCTTCAACCGCATGGACCGCACCACGGGCCGCGTGGTGCTGGAGAAGATCGAGAACGAGAACCCGCAGCTGGCCGCGAGCATCCGCGACCTCATGTTCGTCTTCGACGACATCCTGCTCATCGACGACCTGGGCATCGCCGAGATCCTCAAGCGCGTGGACAAGAAGTCCCTCACCACGGCCCTCAAGGGCACCTCCGAGGAGCTGCGCAACCAGTTCTTCCGCAACATGTCCTCCCGGGCCGTTGAGCTCATGAAGGAGGAGATGGAGTTCATGGGCCCGGTCAAGCTCAAGGACGTGGAGAAGGCCCAGCACGAGATCGTGGAGATCGTGCGCCAGCTGGAGGAGGAAGGCGTCATCAGCATCGGCGGCGGCGGCGGGGACGACTATGTCAGCTGAACGGGTCATTCCCGCCCGGCACGTGGACCTGGACGCCATCGAGGCCTTCCCCTACTTCGCCGCGGACTTCTCCGGGCCCATGGAGGGCGGGGAGAGCCTGGACGACGAGCCCCTGTCCTCGGAGCTCACCACGCCCGAGGAGGACGCCCGGCGCCTGGCCTCGGTGGACCAGATCATCTACGAGAAGCTCCAGCAGGCCGAGCGGGACGCCCACGACGTGGCCCGCAAGGCCTACGAGGAGGGGTTCCAGGCCGGCGAGGCCGAGGGCCGCACCTTCGGCGAGAGCCAGTACAAGGCCCAGATCCAGCGCCTGGACGCCGCGCTGGGCGACCTTTCCGCCTCCCTCGACCTCAACGCCAAGGTCACCCAGGAGGAGCTCCTGGCCCTCACCCTGGCCATGGCCGAGTACCTGGCGGCCCGCGAAGTGCAGGAGGGCGCCTCGACCATCGCGCCCCTCCTGGCCCGGGTGCTGGAGTCCCACCCCTTCCCCGAGGGCGACGCCGATCTCCAGGGCCGCCCCGGCCTCACCGTGCTCATGAACCCCCGCGACCTGGACCTGCTGGGGCCTTCCGCCCGGAACCACCCCGGCGTGGGCGTGCGGGAGGACGATGCCCTCAGCCGCGGCAGCCTGCGGGTGGAAAGCGTCGCGGGCGTGCTGGACGCCACCCTCGAGCGCCGCCGGGTCCGTCTCCTGGAGCTCCTGCAGAGGACCCGGGAGCAGGAGGGCTGATGGACTTCGCCGCCCTGACCCGCGAGGTCAAGCTGCTGCCCCCCGGCGACGTGCTGGGACGGGTGAGCAAGGTCGTGGGCCTGGTGGTAGAGTCCCGGGGTCCCGAGGGCTCCGTGGGCGAGCAGATGATCATCCACATGCAGGACGGGCGCCAGGTCATCGCCGAGGTGGTGGGCTTCCAGGGCCAGCAGGTGCTCCTCATGCCCGTGGAGAACATCGAGGGCATCCGCCCCGGCCTCATGGTGGAGGCCCGGGGGCACCAGCCCGAGCTGCCCGTGTCCAACGCCCTGCTGGGCCGGGTCATCGACCCCCTGGGCCGGCCCCTGGACGGCGGCCCCCCGCTCGACGCCCAGGACCGGGTCCCCATCCACGGGCGCCCCCCCAATCCCATGCAGCGCCGCATGATCAAGGAGGTCCTGGCCACCGGCGTGCGCGCCATCGACGGGCTCCTCACCCTGGGCAAGGGCCAGCGCATCGGCATCTTCTCGGGCTCGGGGGTGGGCAAGTCCACCCTCATGGGCATGATCGCCCGGAACACCTCGGCCCAGGTGAACGTCATCGCCCTGGTGGGGGAGCGGGGCCGCGAGCTGAAGGAATTCATCGAGAACGACCTGGGCCCCGAGGGCCTGGCCCGCAGCGTGGTGGTGGTGGCCACCAGCGACCAGACCCCCCTCCTGCGCCTGCGCTGCGCCCTGGCGGGCATGGCCGTGTCCGAGTACTTCATGCGCCAGGGCAAGGACGTCCTCATGATGATGGACAGCGTCACCCGCTTCGCCATGGCCCAGCGGGAAGTGGGGCTGTCGGCGGGGGAGCCGCCCTCCTCCCGGGGCTACACGCCGTCGGTCTTCGCCCTGCTGCCCCGGCTCATGGAGCGGGCCGGCACCTTCGAGGGCCAGGGGTCCATCACCGGAATCTTCACGGTGCTCGTGGAAGGCGACGACATGAACGAGCCCATCTCGGACGCCGTGCGCGGCATCCTGGACGGCCACGTGATCCTCTCCCGCAAACTGGCCTCCAAGAACCACTTCCCCGCCATCGACGTGCTCCCGAGCATCTCGCGCCTGTTCTCGGCCCTGGCCGTCCCGGAGCAGAAGCAGCTCTGCGCCAAGATGCGGGACCTCATGGCCACCTACGCCGACGCCGAGGACCTCATCCAGATCGGCGCCTACACCAAGGGCGCCAGCCCCAACATCGACCAGGCCATCCAGTTCCAGCCGGTCATCCAGGCCTTCCTGCGCCAGGCGGTGGCGGAGGGTTCGGACTACCGGTCCACCCTCCTGGCCATGGGCCAGATATTCGGTATCGACCTGGCCCCCTTCCTGAAGCCGGCGGTGTGACATGCCGGCCCGGTTCCGGTTCCGCCTCGAGTCCCTCCTGCGGGTGCGCGTCGCCCTGGAGGAGGAGGCCAAGCGCCGCCTGGCGGTGGCTGTCCTCGCCCGGGACCGGGCCGCGGCCCGGGTCGCCGAGCTCCGGGAGGCCCAGCGGGTGGCCCTGGAGAGCCGGCGCACCGGCCTGAACGAGGCCGTCGACCTGGACCGGTGGCGGGCCACGGAGCGCTTCCTCCTCGTGGTGGAACGGCGCATCGCGGAGGCCGAGGAGGCCGTGGCCCAGGCCGAGGCCCGGGTCGCCGAGGCCCGGCAGGCCCTGCTCAAGGCCCACCAGGACCAGCTGGTCCTCCAGCGCCTCAAGGAGCGCCGCCAGGAACAGCACGCCCTGGAGCTCCTCCACGAGGAAACCCGGGAAATGGATGAAATCGCCGTTCTCCGGTACCACTTTACGCATTCGCAGGCATCCAATCGGTGAGGCAGCCATGAACGTCAAGAACCTCGCATGGGTCGTCGCCCCCCTCGCACTGTCCGCCGGGGTCATCTGGCTCTCCGCCCAGGCCCCCCAGACCACCGAGGGCGTGAAGATGGGCGAGCTGGCCGAGAAGGTCCAGGCCCGGGAGAAGGCCGTGAACCAGAAGGAGGCCGAGCTGCGCCAGATGGAGGAGCGCCTGACCACCCTCCAGGGCTCCCTGGAGAAGGACCGCGCCGACCTCCAGAACCGGGAGAAGGCCCTCCAGGAGGCCAACCTGAAGCTCACGGCCCTGAAGACCCGCCCGCCCATCGACATCCAGATCATCCGCACCTACGAGAACATGGACCCCGTCGCCGCGGCGCCGGCGGTGAAGGAGCTGGCCGGCCTGAACCAGGAGGTGTGCGTGAGCCTGCTGGGCGGAATGCAGGCCAAGAAGGCCGCCCACATCCTCGATCAGCTGGCTCCCAGGGACGCTAAACTTGCGGCGCTGCTGTCTGAAAAAGTAGGGTTGACACGCCCCAAGGAGTGATAAGGTACCTCTTAGTTTTTTTGTGAAGGAGTTTATGAACGGATAAAAACAATTAATTGCCATATGAACACTTTTAATAAATATTTTTTAGATCTTATCAAAGCCGTCGAGGAAACTTTTTCCCGTCCGGCCCCAGAACAATGGAGAAGTGGAGGACATCATGGCAGCCAACAACGATGAAAATATCCAAATGAACGCGCAGGAAGCCGCACCTGCCACCCGGGACCACATGGCCGAGATCGGCCGCAAGGGTGGCCAGTCCGTGAGCCAGAACCGCGCCCACATGGCGGAGATCGGCCGCAAGGGCGGCCAGTCCGTGAGCCAGAACCGGGCCCACATGGCCGAAATCGGCCGAAAGGGCGGCGAGGCCGTGAGCCAGGACCGGTCCCACATGTCCCAGATCGGCCGCAAGGGCGGCGAGGCCGTGAGCCAGGACCGGTCCCACATGGAGGAGATCGGCCGCAAGGGCGGCACCTCCGTGAGCCAGGACCGGAGCCACATGGCCCAGATCGGCCGCAAGGGCGGCGAGGCCGTGAGCCAGGACCGGTCCCACATGGAGGAGATCGGCCGCAAGGGCGGGGAAGCCTCCCGCACCCGGAAGCCCCAGGAATGAGCCGGGCCACCCGGCGAAATCCGCCGGGTGGTTCCGGCACGGCCTGTGCGATGGAAGGTCACCCGGTCCAGTCTCCCGGGTGGAGGTCCGATGCTTCAAGCCGTCACCAGCCACGGGGAGTCCGCCGCGGGAGTCCAGGGGAAGGAACCCGCCCAGGGTTCCGGCTCCCGGTTCTCGGGCATCATCAATAATCTGGTGTCCGACACCCGGGACGCAGCCCCCGCTCCCCGGCCGGAGCAGGCTCCCGAGGGCCCGGAATCCGCCCAGGCGGCCGTGAACAGGCGCCAGGACGCGGCTCCGCGGGCGCCCGTCAAGCGCCAGGATCCCGCCCCCAAGCCGGCCGCGGATCCCGCCCCGAAGCCGGCCGCCGCACCTGCGGCGGATGCCGCCCCGGCCAATCCCGCCGCCCCCGAGGGCGGACCGGACCCCAAAACGGCCGGAACCAGCCCGGCAGCCACCCTCGACCCCCAGGCAACGGATGCCGCCACGAAACCCGCCGATGCGCCCGTGGTCATCCCCGATCCGGGGGCGGCCATGGCGGCCCTCCTGGCGGCCATGGCCCAGCCCGCACCGGATCCGAAGGCCGCAGCGCCCCTGGCGCCGGTGCCGGCCGATTCGGCTCCCCTGGCGGTGGAGGCCCCGGCCGTCGGGGCAGCGTCCGGGTCCTCCCTGGCAGGGGCCAAGCCTGCCGGGCAAGCGGTTCCCGCCCCAGCCCCTTCGGTCCCTGTGGACCCTTCGGTCCCTGTGGCCCCTTCAGTCCCCGCGGCCCCTTCAGCCCCGGTGGCCCCTGCGAGCGCCGCGGGGACCGCAACCGCCGCTGCCCCCGCCGCGCCGGTGGCCCCCTCGTCCAGCACCCAGCCACCCGTATCCCCGGATGGGACGGGGGCCGGGGCGGGGGTTGCGCCCCCCCCGGTCCCCGTGGAGAATCCGCAGACCGCCCAGGACCCGGCGCCCAAGCCTGGAACCGAGCACCTCCAGGCGGATCCCGGCGTCGAACCCGCCCCTGCCCGGCCGGTTGCCGACCCCCAGGCCGCCGCCCCCGCGCTCTCCCTGCCCCAGGCCAAGGCGGCCCTCGACCTGGCGGTCCCCGGCGTAAAGCTCCAGGTGAAGGCGGCGGCCCCCGCCGAGGCGCCCGCCGCCGCCAAGCCCGCCCTCACCGAGCTGCTCCACCAGCCCAGGCCGGCGGTGGAGACGCCCGCCATCCTGGGCCAGGCCGCGCAGCCGGACCCCGCGGCCCCGGCGGTGGCCCCGACCCAGGTGGCCCAGCTGGCCCAGCCGGCGCCTGCCGCGCCGCGCGCGGCCGCGACCCCGGGGCCCGAGGCGGCCCTGGCGGCCCTCGCGCCCGGAGCCACGGCCGCGGTGCGGGTCGCGGCCACCACGGCCGCGGCGGAGACGCCCCTGCCGGCGGCCCATCCCAGCCTCGTGACCCAGGTGGACGGCAGCATCCGCTGGCTCCTGAAGAACCATGAGACCGGCGCCGAGCTCCAGCTCCACCCCGAGTCGCTGGGCACGGTGCAGATCAAGCTCCGCGTCGAGGGCACCGACGTCCACGCCCGCGTCTGGGCCTCGGACGCCTCGGCCCTGCCCGTCCTCCAGGAGCACCGCGCCTTCCTGGAAGCCTCCCTGCGCGAGCAGGGCCTCAACCTCGGCAGCTTCGATCTCCACCAGGGCCGGCAGGGCGGTGAGACGCCTTTGCCCACCGAGCCCTCCCAGGCCGCCGCCGCCTTCCGGGGCGGCCCGGAAATCGGGCAGGAAACGCCCATTCCCGCGGGCCCAGTCCCCCTGAACCCGCACCGGATCGAGATCGTCGCCTGACGGCACGACTCCTGCCTATAGCCTCCCGGAGGAATCCAGCATGCAATCCCCGACCGTCTCCACGACCAGCTCCACGACGGCCAACACCGCCGCCACGACCAAGGCCTCGAACACCCTGTCCAAGGATGCGTTCCTGAAGCTCCTGGTCGCCCAGCTCCAGCACCAGGACCCCACCAACACCCAGGACCCCAACCAGATGGTGGCCCAGATGGCCACGTTCTCCTCGCTGGAGGCCCAGCAGAACACCAACACCCTGCTGGCCAGCATCCAGACCCAGAACGCCGCGCTGTACCAGGCCCAGAGCGCCGACCTCATCGGCAAGAAGATCCAGATCACCTCGAGCAACGTCGCCCTCTCGGGCGGCGCCGCCGCGATCGGGGTGAGCATGGGCGCCGACGGCAACGCCACGCTGACCATCAAGGACGCCAACGGCAAGATCGTCAGGACCCTGGGCCCCGGCGCCCTGGGCGCGGGCGACAGCACCCTGAACTGGAACGGCAAGGACGACAACGGCGTCCAGCTGCCCGACGGGAACTACACGGTCGCCGTCTCCGCCAAGACCGCCAACGGGGCCCCCGTCACCGCCTCCACCACCACCAGCGCCGTGGTCTCCGCGGTCTCCTTCGTGAACAACGAAGTGAAGGTCACCGCCGGCGGCAGCCAGTATTCCCTGTCCAACATCACCCGGATTTCCAGCTAGGAGCGAACCATGGGCCTCTACTCTTCCTTCTACGCCAGCCTCTCCGGGCTCTCCACCAACGCCTCCGCCTTGAGCGTGATCGGCAACAACCTGGCCAACCTCAACACGGCCGGGTTCAAGGGGTCCAGCTCCCAGTTCCAGGACCTCTTCAACGCCGCCATCGCCAACCAGGGCACCCAGGGCAACGGCAACCCGATGCAGGTGGGCCTCGGCGCCTCGCTGGGCTCGGTGGCCCAGGACTTCGCCCAGGGCTCCTTCCAGCAGACCGGCAGCGTCACCGACATGGCCATGCAGGGCAACGGCTTCTTCACCCTGCAGAACAAGACCGGCAGCGCGGTCTACACCCGCAACGGCAACTTCACCATCGACAAGACCGGCTACCTGGTCGATTCCCAGGGCGACAAGGTCATGGGCTGGAACGCCAACGCCGGCGTGGTGAACCCGGGCGGCCTGCCCGCGCCCATCCTGCTGAACATGGCCGGCACGTCGGGCGGCGTGCCCACCTCCAACCTGGAGATCATCGCCAACCTGGATTCCACGGCGGCGGTGGGCTCCACGCCCTTCACCTCCACCGTGCAGGTCTACGACAGCCTGGGCGCCACCCACAGCGTGACCTTCACGTTCACGCCCACCGCCACGGTCGGCCAGTGGAACGTGGCCGCCACGGCCACCGACGGCGGCACCGTCGCCGGCATGCCCACTTCCGTCCAGTTCAACAGCAGCGGCGTCCTCACCAGCTACACGCTGGGCGGCGTCGTCATCACGCCCACGGCGGCCGCCCCCAACAACCCGGTGCTGACCATCAGCGGCTGGACCAACGGCGCCGCGGCCAACACCACCAACTGGCTCCTCACCACGCCCACCAGTTCCGGCGGCCTCACCAAGTTCCTCACCAGCTACGCGGCGGCGTCGACCACCTCCGGCAGCAGCCAGGACGGCTTCGGGGCCGGCACCGTGAGCAGCCTGACCGTGGACCAGGACGGCATGATCATCGGCAACTACACCAACGGCCAGACCATCGCCATGGGCCAGGTGGCCATCAGCACCTTCCTCAACGAGAACGGCCTCTCCAAGCAGGGCGGCAACAATTACATCGCCACGGTGGCCAGCGGCTCGGCCGCGGTGGGCGCGGCGAACCAGGGCGGCCGGGGCGGCGTGCTGGGTTCCAACCTCGAGCTGTCCAACGTGGACGTGGCCACCGAGCTCACCCGGATGATCATCAACCAGAACGGATATCAGGCGAACAGCCGGGTCGTCACCACCGCCAACAACCTGCTCCAGGAAGTCCTCAACCTCGTGCGCTGATTTTTTACCTCTGACAACATGGGGCTTCCGGAGTTAATCTGCTATCCGGGAGCCCCATGATCGATTCCTATATTCCGACGCCTGCGAACCCCGGACGCATCCTCATCGTCGACGACCTCATCGGGAACCTCAAAGTCCACGAACGGGAGCTGCGCAACCTCCCCTTCAACCTGACCCTGGTGCAGAGCGGGGACGAGGCCCTGGAGGTCTGCTCCCGGCTGGTGTTCGAGGGCATCCTCATGGACGTCAGCCTGCCCGGCATGGACGGCATCGAGGCCTGCCGGCAGATCCGCAGGTCCCAGCTCAACGCCACCACCCCGCTCATCTTCATCAGCGCGGTGCGCATCGGGGAGGACTGGGTGAAGGAGGGCATCGATTCCGGGGGCATCGACTACCTGGTCAAGCCCTACGTGTTCAGCGAACTCCTGGTGAAGCTGCGCATGATGGTGCGCCTTTCCCGCCAGCGGGACGCGGCCCTGGCCGGGGAGCGCAACCGGGCCCTCCTGGAGGTCGCCGGCGGCACGGCCCACGAGCTGGCCCAGCCCCTGGCTTCCGCCCAGATCCTGCTGGACCGCTTCATCAAGTCCAGCACGCCCCCCACCCCCTCCGAGCTCCGGGACCTGAGGGACTGCCTCGAAAGCACCAACAAGGTGCTGAACCAGATCCAGAACCTGCACACGTACATCACAAAGCCTTACGCATCGGGGCGGATCCTGGATCTGGCCCTCAGCAGCCGGCAACCGTTCCAGTCCCCCATTACCGACCCGGCGGATCAGGATTAGACTGGGGAGATCCAGCGCGGAGCTGGCCGAGGTCCACCTATGTCCGAACTTGCTTCCCGATCCCTCGCGCCCCGGCGCAAGACCCGCCAGATCCTGGTGGGTGGCGTGCCCGTGGGAGGGGATGCCCCGATCACCGTGCAGAGCATGACCAAGACCGACACCCGGGACGTGGAGGCCACCGTCAAGCAGATCTACGCGTACGCGGCCGCCGGCTGCGAGATCGTGCGGGTCTCGGTGCCCACCAAGAAGGCCGGGGAGGTGTTCCACGAGATCACCGCCCGCAGTCCCATCCCCGTGGTGGCCGACATCCACTTCGACTACCGCCTGGCCCTGGTGGCCGCCGACGGCGGCGCCGCCTGCCTGCGCATCAACCCGGGCAACATCGGGGGGCAGGACCGGGTGCGGGCCGTGGTGGAGAAGGCCGGCGGCCTGGGCATCCCCATCCGCATCGGCGTCAACGCCGGCAGCCTGGAGAAGGACCTGGTGGAGAAGTTCGGCGGCACGGCCACCCCCGAGGCCATGGTGGAGAGCGCCCTGCGGCACCTGGAGATGCTGGAGAAGGAACAGTTCTTCAACACCAAGATCAGCCTCAAGGCCTCGGACGTGGTGCGCACCGTGCAGGCCTACCGGCTGCTGGCCAAGCAGGTGGACTACCCCTTCCACCTGGGCATCACCGAGGCCGGCACCCCCTGGGGCGCCACCATCCGCAGCAGCGCCGGCCTGGGCATCCTCCTGGCCGAAGGCCTGGGCGACACCATCCGGGTCTCGCTCACCGGCGACGGCGAGGAGGAGTGCAAGATCGGCCACGAGCTGCTCCGGGCCCTGGAGCTGCGCACGGGGGGCTTCCACATGGTCAGCTGCCCTTCCTGCGGCCGGGTGCAGATCGACCTGAACACCGTCGCCCACCAGATCGAGGAGGGCCTGCGCGAGATCAACCACGAGGACGTCACGTACGCCGTCATGGGCTGCGTGGTCAACGGTCCCGGCGAGGCCCGGGACGCGGACCTGGGCGTGGCCGGCGGCGCCGGCGAGGGCCTCATCTACCGCAAGGGCATCCTCATCCGCAAGGTCAAGGAGGCCGACCTGGTCCCCGCCTTCCTGGAGGAGGCGCGCCGGTTCAAGGCAGAGAAGGACGCGTGACGGGAGTCCGGCGGGTGATCGACGCGCTGTTTGCCCATCCCCTGCTGGCCTGCGGGATCTACCTGATCCTGGAGGCCTTCCTGCCCGTGCCCTTCCAGCCCACGGCCTGGGTGGCCCGGGGGGCCATCCGGGCCTACCAGGCCACCCTGGGCCCCGCCCTGCCCTCCCAGTGCAAGTTCACCCCCACCTGCAGCCACTACGGCCTGGGCTGCGTGCGGAAGTACGGGACCCTCCGGGGAGGGGCCCTCACCACCTGGCGGATCCTCCGATGCAACCCCTTCGGCCACGGCGGCCACGACCCGGTGCCGTGATAAGGTACTAGCTCGCGTCAATCCAGGACTCCCGCATGCCCATCGACACCTCCAGCCCCATCGAACAGCTGGCCGCCTCCAGCCAGGCCGTGACCCGCCACCTCTGCCGCCTCGGCATCGACGTGCACGGCCAGGGGGGCCTGACCCTCGCCGAGGCCTGCAAGGTCCAGGGCCTGGCGCCGGACAAGGTCGCCCAGGAGCTGGACGCCCTCAAGCCCCAGGCGCCGCGCGACTGGATGATGGCGACCATCCCCGAACTGGTCCACCACATCGTGCACCATCACCACGCCTTCACCCGGGAGGAGCTGGTGCGCATCCAGAAGCTCCTGGACGCGGGCCTGGCCATCCCCGGCCCCGCCCAGGCCGTCCTCATCCGCATCAAGGTCCACTTCGCCAGCCTCGCCAGGGACCTGGTGGCCCACTTCCAGATGGAGGAGCGCAACCTCTTCCCGGCCATCTGCGCCGCCGAAAACGGAGGCGTGACGCCCATCTCGCTCAGCACCCCCTCGGAGCAGGCCCGCACCATCTCCGCCGAGCACCAGGCCGCCGAGGAGCTCCTCCACAACATCCGGCTCATCACCTCCGACTACGAGATCACCCCGGACTCCCCGGCGCACCTGAGAGCCATCTACCTGGGCCTGCGGAATCTGGAGGACGACCTGCACCTCCACCTCTTCCTCGAGAACCACATCCTCTTCCCCAGGGCCCTCCCGGCCTGATCATGGAGCCCATCGTGGGAGGTTGGAAGAGCACCTGGCCGTGGAGGGCGACGGTCACCGCCTGGGGGCTGGTGAGCCTTCCGCTCACGGCCGTCACCATCATCCTGGGGGCGCCCTTCCTGGGGCCCAAGCGGAGCTTCTGGACCTTTGGGCCGCTGTGGAGCCGGTCCATCTTCCGGTTCTTCGGCATGCACAACGAGCTCATCGGGTGGGAGGACCTGCCCGAGGACATCCGGGAGCGCCGCCAGCCGGTGATCTTCATGGCCAACCACGAGAGCCTCCTGGACCCGCCCGTGCTCATGGGCACCCTGCCCATCCCGGCCGTGTACCTGGCCAAGAAGGAGCTGAAGTGGATGGTCCCGGTGGGCTGGGCCGCCATGATGGCCGGCACCATCTTCATCGACCGCAGCAACCGCGAGAAGGCCGTGGCCAGCATCGCCGAGGCCGCCCGCCAGATACGGGGCGGCAAGAGCGTCGTCCTCTTCCCCGAGGGCACCCGCACCCGCACCGGGGAGCTGCTCCCCTTCAAGAAGGGCGGCTTCGCCCTGGCCGTGGACGCCGACACCCCCATCCTCCCCCTGGGCATCGGCGGCGCCTACCACATGCTGCCCCCCGGCAAGCTCCTGGTGCGGCCGTGGAAGTACGTCATCACCGTGGGCCAGCCCATCCACCCCAGGGACTTCGAGACGAAGGAGGACCTCATGGCCGAGGTGCGGGCCCGCATCGTGGACCTGAGGGAACGGGCCAAGGTCCCCGCGGCATCGCCTGCTCCCGCCAGGGAAGGGTGAGACGGGGCGGCGGATACGGCCGTACGGCCCGGGTCAGAACCTCGTGAAGTCCTGCTCGGCGTGGGCCTCCTTGGAGCCCATCCGCGCCGGCGCGCCGCCCTTCCTGGGCGGGGGCCGCACCCCGCGGCGCCCCCGGGAGGGACGGGCCTCTTCGCCCAGGCTGAAGAAGTCCATGGCGGCCTGGAGTTCCAGGGCCTGGGCGTTGACCTCCTCCGAGGTGGAGGCCAGTTCCTCGGAGGCTGCGGCGTTCTGGGCCACGGCCTGGCTGATCTGGCCGATGGCGGCGTTGATCTGGCCCACGCCTGAGTTCTGTTCGCTGGATGCCGCGGCGATCTCCTGCACCAGGTCGGCGGTCTTCTGGATGGAGGGCACGATGGTCTCCAGGAGGTTCCCGGCCTTCCCGGCCAGCTCCACGCTGCCCGAGGCCAGGGCGCTGATCTCCTCGGCCGCGATCTGGCTGCGCTCGGCCAGCTTGCGCACCTCGGCGGCCACCACGGCGAAGCCTTTGCCGTGCTCCCCGGCCCGCCCCGCCTCGATGGCGGCGTTCAGTGCCAGCAGGTTGGTCTGGTAGGCGATGTCGTCGATGATGGCGATCTTCCGGGCGATCTGCTTCATGGCGTCCACGGTCTCCCGCACGGCCGCGCCGCCCTCCACGGTCTCGCGGGCGGTCTTGATGGCGAGGTCCCCGGTGACCTTGGCGTTCTCGTTGTTCTGGGCGATGGAGGCGCTCATCTCCTCCATGGACGCGCTGGTCTCCTCCACGCTGGCGGCCTGTTCCGAGGCGCCCTGGCTCAGGGCCTGGGCCGTGGAGCTGAGCTGTTCGGACGCCTCCACGAGGCTGCTGCAGGCTTCCAGCACGCCGCCGATGGTCTCGGACAGCTTCTCGACGGTGGCGTTGGAGGCATCCTTGAGGCGCAGGAACTCCCCCTCGTAGGCCACCGTGATCCGCTCCGACAGGTCGCCCTTGGCCGCGGCCTCCATGACCCGCCGCACGTCGCTGAGCCCCTTCTGGCAGGTCTCGGAGAGCGTGTTGAGGGACGTGCCCAGGGCCAGGATGTAGCCCCGGCTTCCCTCCACGGCGATGCGCTGGTGGAAGTCGCCCCGGCCCGCGGCCTCCACGACCTTCTGGGTCTCGGCCAGGACCCGCGAGAGGGTGGCGACCATGGTCCTCATGGCGGCCATCATGCTGGTGGCGTCGCCCTCGGCGACCGGGACCTCCATGGTGATGTCGCCCTGGGCCACGCGCTGGGCGATGGAGGCGGCAAGGGCGGGTTCGCCCCCCACCTGGCCCTTGATAATCCGGGTCACCAGGCCCCCCAGCAGGATGGAGAGCACGAAGCAGGCGGCGACGAGCGTCCCGGCCTGCCAGCGGACCTTTTCGTACACGGCCTGGCCGGCCTTGTTGGCGGCCTCGGCGTTCAGCCGGTTGATCTCCACCACCTCGGCCAGGAGCTTCTCCACGGCGCCGTACGTGGGGCGCACGTCCCCGACCAGCCACTTCTCCGCCTCGGCGCGCTTGCCGGCCTCGGCCAGGGCGACGAGCTTGCGGGTGGATGTGACGTAGGGCTCCCACAACTGGTCGTAGAGCTTCCACTGGGCCACCTCGGCCTCGCCCATCATGGTCTTCCGCTCCCGGGCGACCCAGTCGGCGACGGAGGAGCGGTACTTGCCCATGTGATCGATCTGGCCCGTGCGGTAGGCGGTGTCCTGGGCCAGGACGATGTTGCCCAGGGCCCTCTGGCAGTTGGCCAGGGCCAAGGTGGCGTTGCTGGTGTTGATCACCGCCAGGGTGCAGTTGGAGTAGGCGTCCTCCATCATCCGGTGGAGGTCGAAGGACGCGCGGATGCCGAAGATCCCCACGACGACGGTGATGAGGGCCACGGCCACGAAGGCCGTGATGAGCTGGGTGGCCAGCCGGAGGGACTTGAACCACGTCATGGGGCCTCCAGGCGCAAAGGGTTCCGATGGCACAATACCTCAGGAACTATAGCCATGGATTCCAGCGACGCCAGGAGGCGCCTGGAATAATTTAATGCTGACCCGGAGCTCCGGAAGGCCCGGGCTCAGAGGCCCAGCTTGGCGAACGCGGCCTCCACCGGTTCGGCGTCGGGATCCCAGACCGGCACGTCCGGCCACTGGTTGCGGAAGTAGGTCCCCTGCCGCTTGGCGTAGGCGCGGGTGTCCAGGATGATGCGGGCGCCCGCGCCCCGGGGCTCGTCCATCCAGACGTCGTAGCCCAGGGGGCGCAGGCGGCGCAGCGCGGCCTCCGCCGGGGTGCCCTGGAGGGCGGCCACCTCCTTCTGCCAGCCGGCGCGGATCATCTGGCGAACCCGGGCGGCCACCCGTTCCCGCTGGCGCTCCCGGGAAGGCAGCACGAGGATGGCCAGCCAGCCCTCGGGCACGCCCCGGTCCACGCCGTCCAGGAAGAGCGAGGCGCGGCTCCCGGTGGCCAGGTGGAGGCCCAGGGCCCGCTGCACCCGGGAGCGGTCGTTGGGATGGAGCTGGGCGGCGCGCGCGGGGTCCACCGCGGCCAGGTAGCGGTGCAGGGCCGGGGAGCCCAGCAGGTCCACCCACCGGCGCAGCTTGGCGGTGATCGCCTCGGGCACGTCGGGCAGCTGCGTGAGCTGGTCCCAGACGCCCCGGAGGTAGAGGCCGGACCCGGTGACGAGCACCGGGTTGGCGCAGGCGCCGATCCAGCCCCGGGCCAGCTCCCCGAAGGAGGCCGGATTCACGGCGGTCTCCAGGGGCAGGACGCCGTAGCCGTGGTGGGGGATGCCCTCCCGCTCGGCCTCGCTGGGCTGGCCCGTGCCCACGGGCAGGTCCCGGTAGGCCTGGAAGGGGTCGCCGTTGACCACCTCGCCGCCGATGCGCCGGGCCAGGGCGATGGCCAGGGCCGACTTGCCCGAGGCCGTGGGGCCGAGCACCGCGATCCTAGTCATGGCTCACCGCCAGCAGCGCGATGACGCGGGCCGCCTCGTCCCGGGCGAGCCGCGCGGCCTCCAGGGTGTGGTCCAGCGCGGAGGCGGGGTCCTGGCGCAGGGTGAGGAGGGCGCCGCACTGGGCCCTGAGCCGCTCGACGTTGCCGCCGGGGTCCGGGAGGCGGCGCGCGGCGCCGGCCTCGAGGATCTTCAGGAAGCGCTGGATGGCCGAGCACGCGGCGGTGGTGGCGGCGGGGGCGCTGCGGCTGTCGCCCTTGAGGGCCAGGGCCGCGGCCAGAAGGCGCAGGCCGTCCTCGAACTGGGATGGGAGGGGCCCGCCCGGCCCGGCCGGGCCGGTCATCCGCAGCGGCTCGCGGCGCCCAGGGGGAGCACGGGGTAGTCCCCCGTGAAGCACGCGTAGCAGAAGTGGCCCCCGTCGAGGTCCTGGACGGTGGACTGGAGGTCCTCCAGGGTCAGGTAGCCGATGGTGTCCGCGCCGATGAAGGTCCGGATCTCCTCCAGGTTCCGGGTGGCCGCGAGCAGGTGCTCCCGGTCCGGCGTGTCGATGCCGTAGAAGCAGGGGTGGGTGGTGGGCGGGCTGGAGATGCGCATGTGCACCTCCGCGGCCCCCGCGGCGCGCACCATGGAGACGATCTTGCGGCTGGTGGTGCCCCGCACCACGCTGTCGTCCACCAGCACCACGCGCTTGCCCCGGAGGAGTTCGCGCACGGGGTTGAGCTTCACCTTCACCCCGAAGGAGCGGATGCTCTGCTTGGGCTCGATGAAGGTGCGTCCCACGTAGTGGTTGCGGATGAGGCCGAAGTCGAAGGGGATCCCGGATTCCTCGGAGTAGCCCAGGGCCGCCGAGACGCCCGAGTCGGGCACGGGCACCACCAGGTCGGCCGCGACGCCGTGGCGCCTGGCCAGGAGGCGCCCCATCTCCCGGCGGGTGGCCATGACGGAGAGGCCGTACACGAAGGAGTCGGGCCGGGCGAAGTACACGTGCTCGAACACGCAGGGCCGGGCCTGGATCCGCTCCCTGGGGAACACGGACGTGAGCCCTTCCCGGTCCAGCACCACCAGCTCGCCGGCCTCCACCTCGCGCACGTACTCGGCCCCCAGCAGGTCGAAGGCGCAGGTCTCGCTGGAAAAGGCCGTGGCCTCCCCCAGACGCCCGATGGACAGGGGCCGGAAGCCCCGGGGGTCCCGGGCCGCCATGAACTTGTCCTTGGTGATGATCAGCACCGAGAACGCCCCCTCCACCTGCCGGAGCGCCTCCACCACCGCGTCCACGACGCTGGCGGCCCGGGCCCGGTTGATGAGGGCGAGGATCACTTCGGAATCCGAGGGGCTGGAGAAGACCTGGCCCTCCTGGATGAGGCGGTTCCGCAGCTCCTCGGTGTTGGTCAGGTTGCCGTTGTGGCACAGGGCGATCTGCCCGAACCGGCCCTCCACCAGGAAGGGGTGGGCCGCCGAGGCCACGTTGCCGCCCGTGGTGGAATACCGGGTGTGCCCGATGGCGCCGTCCCCGGGGAGGCGGTCCAGGGTGGCCTCCGTGAAGACGTCGGCCACGTAGCCCTGGCCCTTGTGCAGGTGGAGCCGGCCCTGGTCGCGCGAGCAGATGCCCGCGGCCTCCTGGCCACGGTGCTGCAGGGCATAGAGCCCCAGGTAGGTCTGGCGCGAGGCTTCCAGCTCAGGCCAGATCCCGAATACGCCGCACTCGTCCTTGAAAGCCATGATCCCCCCGGTCCATCAGGATAACCGACCCCGGAGGGGTCACTGTATCTGCTCTGTAACCATTACTTGCTGATCGTCGTCCAGCAGGGCGCCCCACTTGCGCAGGGTGCGCAGGAGCACCGTCCCGTCCTCGGCCGGGGCCGGGGCGGGTCCCAGGCTGACCCCTTCCAGGTGGAGTTCGATGGAGGCCAGGTCCCCTTCCGGAAGGCTGGCGCTCAGGTAGGAGAGGGCCAGGAGGTTCGGGGAGACCTCGGCCAGGTACACGAACGCCCCCACGGAGGAGGGCGTCAGGGCCTGCCAGAGCCGGCAGAACCGTTTGCCGAAACGCATCCCCCCCTCCCTGGGCACCACCCCCGACGTGGGGCCTTCAAGGTACAGGAGGCTCTCCACCCGGGTCAGCACCGACGCGGGGGGCAGCCCCCCCTTGCCCGGGAAGGCCCGGATCCTCCAGCCCACGAACCGGGGGCGCTTGACCCTGTTGTGCGTGGCCACGGGCGCCGTGGTGACCACCTGCAGGCGGCTCTCGAGGGGGGCGCCTCCGTCCCGCATGCGCACCACGACCTTGTAGTCCAGGACGGTCCCCCCGGATCCGGCCGCATCGACAGAAAGGGCCATGAGGGCCGACGCCAGGATCACTGAGAAATACCGCATGAATTCAGGGTAGCCTCCGGATCCCCGCCCAGCCACGCCTTTTTGCCCCAGAATGGAGGCATGCCACTCTGCTTCGACCTCGACGGCACACTCGGACAGTTCGGCGGCGGCTACGTGCTGCTCAGGAAGGCCCTGGGCGACCTCTGGGGCGCCGAACCCACCGTGGAGCAGCTGCGCCGCTGCACCGGCTCCACCGACTGGGAGATCATGGGCGAGCTCCACGCCATGCGCTTCGGAGTCCCCATGTCCGAGGCCCACTACGCCGCCTACGAGGCCGCGTGCCTCGCCCGGTTCGAGGACGCCTTCCACCCCCAGGGCCACGCCCCCACCGCCTTCCGGGGGCTCATCGACGGCATGGCCCGCCTGGTGGACGCCGGCCGCGCCGTCTGGCTGGTTTCCGGGAACGTCCCGAGGGTCCTCGCCTTCAAGGCCGGCCTCCTGGGCGTGGATCCGCGCATCCCCCGCCTGGGGAGCCTGCCCCGGCTGGACCGCGCCGGCCTCATCCGCATGGCCATGGCCGGCTGCAAGGGCCCGCACCTCTACGTGGGCGACCGTCCCCATGACCGCCATGCCGCCGAACTGGCGGGCATCCCGTTCCTGGGGGTCGGGGACCTGGTGCCGGGCGATCATCCGGTCCTGCCGCCGGAAGCCGAGGCGGAGCACCTGGTGAGCGCGGTGGGGAAGCTGCTGGGCACCGGGAAGGGGAACTGACGCGCCTGGCCTCCTGCCCGTGTGGCCCGAGGTTTGGGTGCGTCCGCCCCAGAGCACCTGCCGGGTCTCGGCATCCGCGGAAGGAAGGCCGTCCTGACCCCCTTCATTCAGACTACTTGAAACGAAAAGCCCATCGCCGAGGGGCGAGGTTCGCCGGGAAAAGATCTTTTTTTATTCTTCGGCGATCCTCGGCTGCCTCGGCGACTCGGCGATAGGCTCTTCGTTGGGGTTCTCCGGATTCATCGGGAAACAGGTCGGCACCCGTGAACTCGTGGCATCTTGGGTTCGTCGAGAACAAGTACTCCGTGCAGAACCCAAAATGGAAACCGCGGACAAATCCGTCTCAGTGGATCTCAGGCTGAGGTCCGTGCTGAAACCCGGCGGAACCCGGACGGAAGTCGCCGCCGCCCTGGCCTGGAAAGCGGCCCGGCCCATCCTGAGGTCCAGAGCCCTCCATGGAGGCCCCATGCGTCCCCTCCGCGAATCCGAAGCCCTCTCGATCACCGGCGGCTCCCCCGGCCCCATCCGGGAATTCCCCCATCTGGACCCCTTCCCTCCCCGCCCCTGCCCGCCACCGGTGCTCCGTCCCTGGCCGGTTCCACGGCCGCCTTTCCCGCCGCCCTTCCAGCCGCCCCGGAGCCCAATCCGGTGAATATCCGGGTAATGCTGCATCCGGTGGACATCCTGGAATATGGTCCAGAACCAGACATCCCATCTTTTCCAGTTTCCTCGATGACCCGTCCCCTCACTCCACCTCGGGCAGGGGCTCCCGGCCTTCGGCCAGGTCCAGCTTCCCCTGGTGGGAGAGGCGCTTGACGGCCCGCTCCATGCGCGTGGCCTGGCTGCGGGTGCCGACGGGGGCCTGGAAGAGGAGCTTCTGGCCCGCCCGGCCCCGGGTGAACTTGGCGCCCTTGCCGGCGGCGTGGGCCGCGCACCGGGCCTCCACGTCGGTGGTGATGCCGGTGTAGATGGACCGGCCGCACTGGAGGAGGTAGAGGTGCCAGGTGGTCATGCGGGGCGGGCCAGGCCCTTGTGCACCAGGGCCACCAGGGCGTCCATCACGGCCTGGGCGGGGATGCCGGCGGAGGCGGCCGCGGCCAGGAGGTCCGCCACGGAGGCGCCGGGGTCCAGGCGCTCCAGCAGGTCCCGCTCCAGGGGCGCCAGGATGTGCTCCACGGGCATGGCCTGGGCGGCGAGGCGGGCCTGGGTGGTGGGGGGCACCCGCATGCCCAGGGCCCGGGCCTCCAGGAGGGCCACGGGACCCGCCAGGACGACGCGCCCCCGCTGCAGGCGGTCCCGGAGGGAGGGGTCCCGGGCGAGGCGCTCGGCCGAGAACAGGGCCTCCACCTCCGCGCCGGCGTCGCGCGAGGGGGCCACGGCCTCGTCCACCCGGGTCCACGGGTCGTCGCTCCACTGGAAGGCCAGCAGCACGGAGACCACCCGGTCGTACCCCTGGGCCTGCAGGTTCGCGTGCCAGCGGCCCACGGAGGCGAGGAAGGCGGCGTTGTCGTCGCCCACGGCGTGGCCGATCGCGTACACCTGGGCGGGGTGGACGCGCAGGCGGAGGATGTGGACGTCCATGGGGGCGCCGCCGAGCCAGAGGCGCAGCCTGTCCTCCAGGGGCTCACCCTCCCGCTCTCCGAGCTCCGTCACGATCTGGGCCAGGCCGCCCGGGGCCAGGTGGCGGGGCAGCCCTTCGACGATGCGCCGCTGGACGTCCTCGCCGCTGGGCCCGCCGTCCCGGTAGTCCACCTCCTGGGCGGGGGCGGGCACGAAGGGGGGGTTGGCGGTGATCAGCCCGAAGCGCCGGTCCCCCACCGGGGCGTACAGGTCGCCCTGGAGGGCCTCCAGGTTGGCCAGGCGCAGGGCCCGGGCGTTGAAGGCGGTGCAGGCCACGGCTCGGGCGTTGATGTCCACCGCGGTGGCGGTCCCGGCGTGGGAGGCCGCCAGGAGGGCGTGGATGCCCGACCCGCAGCAGAGGTCCAGGGACGCCGCCACGGGCCGGCGCACCGTGGCGCGCGCCAGCCAGCGGCTGTCGGTGCCCACGTACATGACCTGGTCGCGGGGGACGGCGCCGCCGTCGACCCACGCGTGGTCCGAGACGACGAGGCGGGACCCCACGGGGTACACGGAGGCCCGGGCCCGCACCTGGGCTCCGGCGCGCGCCAGGAGCCCCGCGCGCACCAGGGCGCCCTGCGCCTCCGGGTCGAAGAGCCGGCCCAGTTCCCGGGCCTCCAGGGCGCCCTGGAGGACGAAGAGGTCGATGGCCGAGGCCAGGGGATCCCGCTCCGCCAGGCGCGCCTGCCGATAGATGGGCGCCGCCTTCCACTGGAGGTCGTTCAGGTCCTCCAGGCCGAGCCGCTCCGCCACGGCGGCCTCGGTGAACCCGATGGCGCCCAGCCGCGCCAGGGCGCCCGAGCAGTCCGCGGATTCAGGGTCGAAGGTGAAGGTCATGGGAAGACGCTACCCTGCCTTTCATTTTTCAGCCAGGGCCCCCTTGATGGCCTCCTCCGTGATGGCTTCGCTGAAGCCCGTCCAGCGCTGGCGGATCCGCCCCTGGCGGTCGATGACGAAGTTGGCCGGGAAGGTCGACACCGTGCCCAGGGGCCGCACCGCCTTGGCGTTGGGGGCCACGGCGGGGGCGATCTCCAGGGCCCACTGGATGGCGAAGTGGACATCCTTGACCCGCTCCAGGGCGGGGATGTAGAGGATGAAGGACTCGAAATCGGGACTGCGGCGCCCGTCCAGCGCGCGCAGGCAGGGCACGGCCTCGTGCACCGTGGGGTGGTGGCCGTCCACCACGTGGAGGTACACGACCTTGCCCCGGAAGTCGCCCAGCCGGTAGGAGCCGGACCGCTCGTGGATGACGTCGGCCACGTCGAAGGTGACGCTGCGCGCGTCGGGCCGGAGCCAGCCCGGCAGCACCCGGCCCACGCCGCTGCTCCTGGGCGGGTGGATCTTGCCGAAGAGGCCCCACACCACGCGGCCGGGATCCGGCCTCCAGGCGCCCATGCCGAAGAAGTAGATGTCCAGGGCGAGGTAGCCGAGGAGGGCCAGGGCGATGCCCAGCACGGCCACCGCGCCGCGGTGCCCCACCCCTTCCCGGCGCAGCTCCCGGGCGCCTTCCGTCAGGGACCGGGCGCGCCGCCGGCCCCGGTCCGGGGCGTAGGTGGCCTTGAGCAGGGCCTGGCGGCCGAAAGCCTCGAAGGACGCGTCCTCCACCGGCTCCCCGTCCTGGAGCTTGCGGAGCCGCGCCGCGGCCTCCGGGTGGCCCAGGTCCGCGGCCATCCGGTAGTGCTCGAGGGCCTTCCAGTGGTTCCGGGGCCGGCCGAAGCCGGTCCTGTGGGCCTCGGCCACCTGGTAGGCGGCGTCCGGGTCGCCCCGGTCCGCGAGGACCGCGAAGCGGTCCAGGGCCTCCACGGCCGCCTCCGGGGCCTCTCCGCCTCCCGTGAGGCGCTCGACGTGGGCCCGTTCCAGGAGGCGCAGGGCGTTCTCCCGCACCAGGGGCTCGTAGCCGCGGCGCTCCGCGTGCCGGTAGAGGGGATCCAGGAACCGGTGCAGGAGCCAGTGGCGGGAGCAGAGCCGGGTCATCCGGCCCGTGAGGCGGAAGGTGTCCAAATCAGGCCCCGGCGCGGGCCGCGGCCAGGGCCCGGCTCACCACCGCCAGGGCCTCCTTGATGCTGCAGGGCTTGGACAGGAAGCCCGCGAGGCCTCGGCCGGCGAGGGCGGTCGTGGCCTCCTCCTGGCTGTAGCCGCTCATGAGCACGACGGGCACTTCCGGGGCCAGCTTGTGGATCTCCTCGAACACCTCGTCGCCGCCCATGCGGGGCATGGTGAGGTCCAGGAGCACGGCGTTGATGGAGGACCGGTGGCGGACGAAGGAGGCGAAGCCGTCCACCCCGTCCACGCCCTCGATGACCTTGAAGCCGGCGTTCTCGAAGCCCTGGCGGAGGATGGCGCGGATGGTGGGCTCGTCGTCCACCAGCAGGAGCACGCCGGAGGCGCCCACCAGGGGGGTTCCCTCGTCGCCCTCGTCGATCTCGGGGTTCTTCTCGGCCAGGTGGAAGTAGAGCACGGTGGAGTCGCCCAGGCCGGGCTCGCCCTTGGCGTGCACGGCGCCCTGGTGCTCCCTGAGGATGTCCTCCACGGTGGACAGGCCCAGGCCGTGGCCCGGGTGCAGGGTGCTGAAGAGGGGGTCGAAGACCTTGCCCAGGATCTCGGGAGGCGTGCCGGGACCGGTGTCGGCCACCTCCAGGCAGACGAAGTCGCCGCGGAGGCCCTGGCCCCCGGTCTCGGTGCCGCCCAGGCTGCGCATGAAGGTGCGGATGGTGATCTCGCCGCCCCGGATCCCAAGGGACTCGCAGGCGTTGAAGACCAGGTTGAGCAGGGCGTGGCGGGCCTGGGTCAGGTCCACGCTGGCCAGGGGCAGGTCGTTCTGGAGGTCCAAAACCAGGTGGGCGCCGTCGGGCACGAGGGTCTCGATGGCGGAAAGGCTCTCCCGCACCGCGTCGTTGAGCTGGTGGGGCGAGATCTGGATGCGGCCCTGCCCGGTGTAGGAGAGGATCTGCTTGCAGAGGCCCGTGGCGCGCCCGATGCTTGCCTGCACGCTCTCGAGGCTGGCGCGCAGGATCGCCGGGCCCTGCTCGCCTTCGAGGGCGATCTCGGCGTAGCCCTGGATTCCCATGAGGGTGTTGTTCAGGTCGTTGACGGTGCCCCTCACCAGCGCGCCCAGGCTCTCCACCTTGTGGGCCTGCACCAGGGCGGACTCGAAGGAGCGCTGCTGGGTGATGTCCTGGATCACCGCCAGGGTCTCGGCGGGGCGGCCGTCGCCGTAGCGGACGAAGACCGTCCGGCGGCTCTTGAACCAGCGCCAGGCCCCGTGGTGGTTGCGGATGCGGTAGATCTCCTCCAGGATGGGCTCCTCCCCGCCCTCCGGCGGGGGCGGCGCGGGGGCCTCCCGGTGCTTGCGGAGGATGGGCAGGTCGTCGGGATGGACCAGCGAGTAGAAGTAGTCCCGCCCGCCCTTCATGAAGGTCTCGGTGGGGTAGCCCAGCAGGTCTTCCACCGCGGGATTCAGGTACAGGAAGGCGCCCGATTCGGCGTCCATGATGGCGTGGATGTCCTGGCTGAGCTCGGCCACCTTCTCGATGTAGCGCTCACCCTCGCCCAGGGCCAGTTCGGCCTCCCGGGCGCGCACCGCCGTGGAGCGGATCCCCATGGTGCCCACGATGGCCATGCCCGTCAGGGACAGCGCCAGGACCGGCGAGTGGGTGCCGGCCGTGAAGACCAGGCTCACCGCGGCCGCAGCGAAGAGCAGGAAGAACAGCCCCAGCATGGCCGGCGGCGTCACAAGCTTGCGCATCGAAGGTGCGGTCATGGATCGTCTCGCGGGAATGGGGGCGGGAGGGAGGGCGGCGGTTATTATATTCCCCCAGGTGCCTCCCCCGCGGGAGCCCTATTTCAGCAAAGGTAAAATTCAGAGCCCTCCAGGAGTCCCAGATGCCCGCAGTCCCCGTGGTGGCGCCCGCCGATCTCGTTCCGCCCTATCTCCTCCTGGATGCCCGGCCCGGGGCCGAGGCCTTCGCCAGGGAGCACCTGCCCGGGGCCGTCCACGCGGACCTGGACGCGTTCCTCAGCGCCCGGAACGCCCCGGGGTTCGATCCGGCCCGCGGGGGCCGCCACCCCCTGCCCACCCCCGAGGCGTGGGCGCGCCAGCTGGGCGACTGGGGCGTCACGCCGGAAACGAGCGTGGTGGCCTACGACGACGCCTGCGGGGGCTCCGGCGCCGCCAGGCTCTGGTGGATGCTCCGCGCCTTCGGGCACGAGCGGGTCGCGGTGCTGGACGGCGGGATCCAGGCCGGCCGCGAGGAGGGCCTTCCCGCCCCGGGCGCGATGCCCGTTCCGGCCAGGCCGTATCCCGAGGACCGGTGGCTCCTGCCCATGGCGGACCTCCCCATGGTGGACCGGCTCCGCTCCGACCCGGACTGGAAGGTGCTGGACGTGCGCGCCGCCCCGCGATACCGGGGCGAGAGCGAGCCCTTCGACCCTGTCGCCGGCCACATCCCCGGCGCGGTGAACCTGCCCTGGCAGGAGAACCTCGACGGCAGGGGACGCATGAAACCCGCCCAGGAGCTCCGGCGCATGTACGCGGAGCTGCTCGGGGAGACGCCCCGGGGCCGCCTGGTCGTGCACTGCGGCAGCGGCGTCACGGCCTGCCACACCCTCCTGGCCATGGAGGCCGCGGGACTGGGCGGCGCGGCGCTCTATGTCGGCTCCTGGAGCGAGTGGTGCAGAAATCCGTTGCCGGTCGCCACGGGGGCCGCCCGGTAAAAAAACGGCGGGCGTCCGGATTTGGACGCTTGCCGGGGTCTGGACCCCCTTGCTATCCTCATCGGTGAACCCAGAGGAAAATCCGATGCGCATCTCCAAGCTGTGCTTTTGCCTCGCCACGCCCCTCCTCTGCCTCGGCCTCGCCGGCGCGGAGACGCTCACCCTCAAGGTTCTGCCCCTGGACGCCCGGGGCATCGCCGAGGGCCTGAAGCCCGCCGACTGGAAGGTCCAGATCGCCGGCAAGGGCGCGGACGTCGTCAGCCTGCGAACCCCCGCGGACGTGGGCAAGGAAGGCCAGAGGTGGGCCATCGTCCTCCTGCCCGTGCGCGACCCGGACTTCCGCCAGGTGGTGCTCCAGTCCATCGCCACCTTCATGGCCTCCCTGCCCCCCTCCGATTCCGCGCTGGTGGTCATGCGCACCGCCAAGGGCCTGGAGTGCCTCACCCCCGGCTTCACCACGCGCCCCTCCCTGTGGGGCAAGGCGCTGACGCTGGCCGCCGGCACCTGGTCCGGCAAGCTCGAGGGGAACCCGAACGCCGACTTCAGCCTCCCGCCGACCCCCGCCAACGAGCCCCAGGAAGGCATGGAGGCCGTCAACGCGCTCCTCGCCGGCGGCCTGGGCCGGGCCATGGCCCGCGAGGCCCAGGACTCCAACTCCCGCCGCAAGAGCGTGATCGGCGACTATGCCGCCGAGGAGCTGGGGAGCATGACCAAGACCGTGACGGCCGCCATGGAGGAAATGGAGAAGATGGCCCGGACCCTGGCGAAGGACGCCCCCGGCACGCAGGTGGTGGTCGTCAGCCGCAACGAGATCGACGACCTGGCCAACCCCATCTGGGCCCAGAAGGTCGCCCGCATGAGCGCGGGGGGCATGAAGGCCCTGGGGCGCAACGAGGTCCTGGGCGGACGCGACGTCATGAACAGCCGCCTGCAGACCGAGCTGATGATCCGGGACGTCACCCTGGCCAGGACGGCCGTGAAGAACACCTTCGCCGGCCTCGGCCTCACCCTCCACAGCGTGGGCGGCATCGGCGAATCCAATACCGGCCCCTTCGGGGAGGCCGCCACCGCCTCGGGCGGCAACACGTTCCGCCTCGAGAACGAGCTTCCCGCCCGCCTCACCCAGGCCCTCAACCTCTGGGCCACCCGGTACGAACTCAAGGTCGCCGTCCCCGCCGGCATCTCCCGCCCCGCCGCCATCAAGGTGGAGACGGGCCGCAAGGACCTGAAGCTGTTCTCGCCCACCCTCCAGTAGCTCAGGCGGTCCGGGACTCCCACATCGCGTTCACGATCTTCCAGGGTCCCGCGGACCGGGCCAGGTGCAGGTGGATGACCCATCCGCACAGCTCGGCCACCGCGCTTGCGGAGGCCTTGCGCACCTCCAGGATCCGCACCTCCACCGTGCGGCGGTCCGGGGGGGTCTGGCTGCCCAGGCTGCCCTGCACGCCCAGGGGACGCGACTGCGTGCCCAGGGTCACGAGGCGGTTGACGTAGTCGGGGTGCAGGGTCCGAAGCATCTCGTCGGTGTCCCCCCAATACCAGGCCTGGGCGAACTCCTGCACGGCCCGGCGGATGGCCGGAGACGGATCCTCGGAAGCGTTCAGCCCGACAGGCGGGAAGGCCATCCCCAGTGAACGCTGCATGATTCCCATATGTCGTGAGTCGCCTCTGGGCATCGGTGCCCCCTTTTCGAAGGTGTTCTGCACCATGAGTGCGTCCAGGACGCCCAGGGTTTACACCCTCTGACGAATTTCCTTCTTCGTGACATTCGGCCACTTGTCGAAAAACTTGACCAAATCAATCAGGAACAGTATATTAGGTCGGTCTGGACAGGATGGCCCCTTTGAAGATCTCAGCCCGCGGCAGGTATTCCATGCAAGCGCTGTTCGACCTGGCCCACCACAGCCACGGACAGCCGGTTCCCCTCCACCTCATCGCCCAGAGGCAGGAACTCAGTCTGCCCTTCCTGGAGCAGATCTTCAACCGCCTGAAGAAGGCGGGGATCGTCGCCAGCGTGCGCGGCCCCAAGGGCGGCTACATCATCACGCGCCCCTGCAACATGGTGACGGTGGGCGATGTGCTGCGCCTCACGGACACCAGCTTCTACGCCTCCGCCAAGGAGGACCCCGTCACGGCGAAGTCCGCCCTTCGCGCCGACGTGAAGATGAACGAGCTGCTGTGGAAGCAGCTCTCCAGCCAGATCACCAACTTCATGGACACCATCTCGCTGGCCGACCTCTGCGTCGAAAGCCACAGCAACACCTGCCCCGACTGCACCTGCCCCGCCTACACCAAGGGCGTGCAGGACCAGCTGGACAGCGGGGCCCGGCCCCGGTGCGCCGCCCTGGGCTGATCCGAATTGAGCAATCCCTGCGCCCTCCCCAGCATCGCCCTGCCCCCCACCGAAGCGGACCTCAAGACCCTCCCCAAGCTGGAGGAGCGCATCCGCCGGCGCGTGGGCATGGCCATCCACGAATTCGGCCTCATCCAGGAAGGTGACCGCATCCTGGTTGGCCTCAGCGGCGGCAAGGACTCCTGGGCCCTGCTGGACGTGCTGGAGTCCCTGCGCAGGCGCGCCCCCATCCGGTTCGAGGTGCACGGCGCCACCATCGACCCCGGCTTTCCCGGCTACAACCCCGACCGCATCGCGGAGGTGTGCGAGGCCAAGGGCATCCCCCACGTGATCCTGGGCGCGCCCATCGACACGCTGGTGCGCCGCAAGCCCGACATCACCCCCTGCGCCATCTGCTCCAGGCTGCGCCGGGGCGTGCTCTACTCCTACGCCAAGGAGCACCGCTTCAACAAGCTGGCCCTGGGCCACCACCTGGACGACCTCATCGAGACGCTGCTCATCAACCAGTTCTTCGAGGGGCGCCTGTCCACCATGCCCCTGAAGCTGGTGAGCGACGACGGCGGCAACACCGTCATCCGTCCCCTGGGCACCTGCGAGGAGGAGGACCTGCGCCGCTTCGCGTGGCTGAAGGGCTACCCCTTCGTGCCCTGCGGCTGCCCCCTGTGCGGGGCGTCCGTGCTGGAATCCAGGAGGGCCCAGATCAAGGACCTGGTGGCAACGCTCAAGGAGAGCATCCCGGACCTGAAGTTCTCGATGCTCAAGGCCATGAAGAACGTCAAGCCCTCGCACCTCCTGGACGCGCGGCTGCCTCCGGAGGTCTAGAAGACCCGCAGCCAGAGGCCCTTCAGATAGAACCCCTCGGGATGGTTCAGCGCGTAGGGGTGATCCATCGGCTGCCCGAGATGGGCCAGCACCTGGGCCTCGCGGCCGGCCTCCAGCAGCGCGGTCCACGCCGCCTCCTGGAAGCGTCCCCGCTCCAGGTGCTGGGAGCAGGAGAAGACCCCGAGCACCCCTCCGGGGGCGGTGGCGCGGGCCCCCAGCCGGAAGACGTCCTTGTAGGCCTTGAAGGCCTTGTCCACGTCCTTGCGCTGCTTGGCGAAGGCGGGGGGATCCACCACCACCCGGTCGAAGCCCGCGGGCGGAAGGGCGCGCATCAGCTCGAAGGCGTCCCCTTCCATCCGTTCGTGGGCTTCGGGGGGAAGGCCGTTGGCGGCCCAGTCCCGCTCGGCCTGGTCCAGGGCCTGGGCGGAGATGTCCAGGGTGGCCACGCGCGCGGCCCCGCCCAGCCCGGCGTGGATGGAGAAGCCGCCGGTGTAGCCGAAGGCGTTGAGCACGGTGGCGCCCCTGGAGATCCGCCCCAGGAACAGGCGGTGCTCCCGCTGGTCCAGGAAGAAGCCGGTCTTCTGGCCCTTGAGCAGGTCCACGGCGAGGCGGGCCGGGCCTTCGCGGACCGTGACGGGGCCCGCCAGGGAGCCCTTGAGCAGGCGGTTCACGGGGGCCAGGCCCTCCTCCTTGCGGCCGCCCTGGCTGCGCTCCACGAAGACGGTGATGCCTTCGGCCTTGGCCAGCTCCACCAGGACGGGCCACCAGATGTCGCGCAGGGCCTCCAGGCCGGCGGTGCCCACCTGGATGACCAGGGCGTGGGCATAGCGGTCGACCACGAGCCCGGGCAGGAGGTCCCCTTCCCCGAACACCCACCGGCACCCGGCCTCGGGGCCGTCCAGGCCCAGCAGCCGCCGCCCCTCCAGGGCCCGGCCCAGGCGCTCGCGGAAGAAGGCCGCGTCCAGGGGCCCGTCATCGAAACGGAAGATGCGCACGGCCAGGGGATTCGTCGCGGAGGCGGTGCCCACGGCCAGCACGTTGCCCGAGGCGTCCGCCAGGCGCACCAGGGGTGAGGCGGGCGGTTCGGCCAGGGCGCCGGAGTACACCCAGGGGTGCAGCTTGGACAGGAGGGCTTCCTTGCCGGGCTTCAGACGGAGGAGGGAATATTTTTCCATTGCACCAGCTTACTTCCCCCGGGAGGTTTTGCAGGCGCCCAGGAATCATGAGAAGCTGGGGCGTTCACCCCAACCCAAGGAAAATACATGCGCCCAGCGGCCCTCCTGCTGTTTATTCCCGCGCTCGTCTCGCCCCTCCAGGGCGCGAAATGGCCGCCGATCCCCAAGGAGGTGTGGGCCATGAGCGGGGACCCCGCCCTGGTGGCCAAGGGCGCGGTGATCCTGGAGCGCAAGCTGGACTTCCAGCCGGACTGGTTCGAGCAGACCTTGCGCGTGCGCATCCTGGGTCAGGCGGGGCTCGCCGCCGCCGAGCTCACGGACCTGCCCGCCACCCTCGTCTCCCTGGAGGGCCAGGTGACCTTCCCGGACGGCCGGGTCGTGCCCATCGGCCGACGCGAGGACTTCCTGCCCTGCAAGGCGGTCTCCCCCGACGACGGCACGACGGTCGACACCGGGCTGGTCCCGCCCGGGCTTACCGGCGACTGCGTGGTCGAGCTGCGCTGGCGCGAGCTCACCGAAGTGGGCGCGGCGGTGTTCCGGCGCATGCCCACGGTCGGCAAGGGCCATCTGCCGGAGCGTTTCGGCGCGTTCAAGTACTGGACCCTGGGCTCCCCCTTTCCCACCAAGGTCACGGTGGTTCAGCGGGCCAAGGAAATGTACTGGCCCCTCATCTTCTCGGCCACCGCGGGCTTCGACGTGGTGGAGGGATCCACGTCCATGGGGACCACCTACACGATCCGCGAGATCCCGGGCCACCCCCGCGCGCCCTTCTCCAACGAGCTGATCCGGCCGGTCCCCAAGGTGGTGGTCTTCAAGCCCATCGCCTCCGTGGGCAACCTCCTCACCAAGGCGCCCGCCATGGACTACTGGCAGAAGGTGGTGGAGTTCTTCTACAAGGACTGGTACACGAAGTTCGTGGCCAAGGGCGAAGCCTACCGGACCTTCTCCGAGGCCCTCCGGAAGGACCTGACGGGAGGGCCCCGGGAGAAGGCCCGGACCATCGCGGAGCGCCTGGCCCGGAAGACCGTGAACATCGACCAGCTGATGTTCGGCGAGAAACCCGATCCCCTCGCGCGTTGGGCGGTGGACGAGGGTGCCGTCAAGGAAGGTTCCGCCCATTTCATGGAGTCGGGAAGCACCTTCAACGTTTCGTCCGGGAACGGCATCGTCGGCGCCTCCGGCTGGACCGATGCGAGGGCCTACAACGTGGACGTCGCCAAGGTATCGTCCCTCAACTACATGGCGCGATCGGGCTTCGTCGACAACAAGGGCGCCGCCAGGCTCCTGTTCAACCTCCTCGCCGACGAGGGGATCCCCGCGAAGATCGGCCTCGTCTCCGACCGCAGGCTCTGGATGGTGAACCCCGAGGTGCGCACGCCCTTCCAGTTCACCCACAACCTGCTGGGCGTGGACGAGCCGGGCCAGCCCACCCTCTGGTTCGACCCCGCCAACCGCCTCCTGCCCATCGGCCAGATGCCCATCGAGTACCAGTCCACCAAGGCCGTGACCATCGACACCGCCACCTGGAAGGCCGGCGTGCAGGACATCCGCATCGAGCCCGCCACCGGCAACACCCGCATCTTCACCTTCGAGGTGGACGCCTCTTCCGGCCAGGGCAAGGCCTCCCTGGTGGCCAACTTCCTGGGCGCGCCGGCACTGGCGGCCCGCAGCGTCCTGGGCACCCGGGCCCCCGCGGACCGGGAGGCCTGGTTCAGGGAGAAGCTGGGCAAGGGCGGCTTCACCGCCACCAAGGTGGAGGTGGCCAACGCCGCGGACCCCGCCCAGCCCCTCGGGCTCGTCGCCTCGGGCACCCTGGCCCTGGCCCCCGGCGCCACGCTGAAGATCAACCCCTTCCCCGGCATGGATGCCCCGCTGTACCTGCCCCAGGCGATGCCCGCGGAGCGGATGGAACCCATCCTCCTGCCCTGGCTGGGCGTCCAGGAGGCCACCAGCACCGTGAAGGTGCCCAAGGGCTACGTCCTGGCCAAGCCGGTGAACTCCACCCGCTCCACCCAGTGGGGCACGGTGATCCTGGACGTGCGCCAGGACCCCGGCACCGGGGACCTGAACGCCCGGATGAAGGTGAGCACGCTGGCCGTCTACAACCACGCGATCACCTACCAGACCCTGAAGGACTACCTCAACCTGGTGAAGCTGGCGGTGGCTCCCGAAGTCACCTTGGAGAAGGCACCCTAGCCTTCCACTCCTTCGACTCCGGGATGAACAGCGCCTGCCCGTACGTCGCCTTCCCATAGTCCGCGATGATCCGCTGGCCCTTGTCCGCCGCCGTCAGCCAGGCCTGGAAGGCGGTGGCGCCGGCGAGGTCCGCCTTCGGGCACGTGGCGGGGTTCACCAGGATGAGGGAGATGTGGTTGAGCAGGACCTCGTCGCCCTCCACCAGAACTTCCAGCTTGATGCGCTTGCGGGCGCCCAGGAAGCTGGCGCGGTCCATGAGGGTGTAGGCGTTCTGGGCGTCGGTGAAGACCAGGGTGGCGATGTTGCCCTCGGAGCCCTTGGGGAACAGCCGGTACCAGGAGCCGGCGGGCTTCAGGCCCGCCCTGGTCCACAGGTCCCTTTCGGCCACGTGCGTGCCGGAGTTGTCCCCGCGGGTGATGAAGGGCGCGCCCTTGGCGGCCAGGGTGCGCAGGGCGTCCAGGGCGTTCTTCATGCCGCGGACGCCGGCGGGATCGGCCGCGGGACCGACGATCACGAAGTCGTTGTACATGAGGGGGACCCGGCCAATGCCGTACCCGTCCGCCACGAACTTCTCCTCCAGGGCCCGGGCGTGGGCCAGGACGATGTCCACGCTGCCCTGCCTGGCGATCTCCAGGGCGGCGCCGGTACCGGCGCCCACGTGGCGCACCCGGATGCCGCTCTCCTCCTCGAAGGCGTCCTCCAGGGCGCCCACGATGCCGGAATCGATGGGTCCGATGGTGCTGGCCAGGAGGATGACCTTCCCGGGCCGCTGGGCGCCCAGGAACGTGGAAAGGAGCAGCAGCCCGAGAGCCAGGGTCCGGCGATGCATGGTGCCTCCGAGGGTGGATGGCCCCAGTCTAGCGCTTCAGCACCCGCTTCAGGGCCGCGGCGAGGGCCTCCACGGCGGCCCGGGGCGTTCCGGGCAGCATCGAGACCCGGATCACGCTGCGCGCCTCGACCTCGGAGTAGCCCAGGGAGGTGACGGCGTGGCTGGGCCGGGTGGCGCCGCTGTGGCAGGCGGAACCGGTGCTGACGGCAAAGCCCGCCAGGTCCAGGGCGATCTGCACCGATTCCCCGTTGTGGCCCCGGAGCAGGAGGGCGCTGGTGTTGGGCAGCCGGGCCCGTCCCCGCCCCAGGACCTCGTAGTCCGTGGACCACCCCAGCACCTCCTCCTCCAGGAGGTCGCGCAGGGGCGCCAGGTCCGCGTTGGCCTGCACCCGGCCGGGAACGGCCCTGGCGGCCTCGGCCAGTCCCAGGATGGCCGCCAGGTCCTCGGTTCCTCCCCGGCGGCGGCGCTCCTGCGGGCCCTCCATGACCGGGGTCCAGGGCAGGTCCGGGCGCATCCAGAGCAGGGCCGCGCCCCGGGGGCCGCCCATCTTGTGGCCGGAGAAGACCGCGGCGTCGCAGGCCGTGAGATCCACGGGCACCTTGCCCCAGGCCTGGGCGGCGTCCATGATCCGCACCGCCCCGGGGGCCGGGGGCATGGCGTAGAGGATCCCGGTCTCGTTGCTGGCGGCCATCTGCACCACGGTGGCGGCGCCCGCGGTGTCGCAGGGCAGCCAGCGCACCTGGGTCCAGTCCTTCAGGGGATTCAGGCAGGCGCTGTGCTCGCCCGGGAAGACGCAGGCGGGGCGGTTGCCCAGACGGGGCTGCAGGCCCCGGACGAGCAGGTGGAGCGCCTCGGTGGCGCTGGCGCAGAAGACCAGCTCCCCCGGCGCGGCGCCCAGCTCCCCGGCCACCACGCGCCGGGCCTCCTCCAGGAGGTGCCGGGCCCGCTGGCCCTCCCGGTGCGTGCTGGTGGGGTTGGCCCAGGCCTGGGCCACGGCCCGGGCCTGGGCGGCGAGCACCTCGGGCAGGGGGGGCGTGGAGGCGTTGGCGTCGAAGTAGAACCGTTCCATCCGGTCATTGTCGCCGGGTTGCGGGCAACGAAGGTAGTATCGAAGGGACAGCCCCCGGGAGCACCGTGTCCACACCCCTCCATCCCCAGAACGTCATCGCCATGGTCTGGGACTTCGACAAGACATTGATTCCCGGCTACATGCAGGAGCCGATCTTCAAGGCCTTCGGCGTGGACGAGACGGCCTTCTGGCGGGAGGTGAACGCCCTGCCGGGGTTCTTCGCCCGCCTGGACGTGACCCTCCACCCGGACACGGCCTACCTGAACCACCTGCTGACCTACGTCCACCACGGCCGCATGCCCGGGCTCACCAACGCGCGGCTGCGGGAGCTGGGCGGGGGCATCGTCTTCCACCCGGGGCTGCCGGACTTCTTCGAGCGGATCCAGCGGCGCCTCGAGGACGACCCCGAGGCCCGCAGGTTCGAACTGCGGCTGGAGCACTACGTGGTTTCCACGGGCCTCAAGGCCATGATCGAGGGCTCGGCCATCAAGCCCTTCGTGAAGGGCATCTGGGCCTCGGAGTTCCTGGAGTCCCCGGCCCCGCCGGGCTTCGACCCCGACGCCACCGTGGACCTGGACCTGCCCACCTACGAGGCGCTCCTGCCCGAGACCCAGGGCATCTCCCAGATCGCCGTGGCCTACGACAACACCAGCAAGACCCGCGCCCTCTTCGAGATCAACAAGGGCAGCAACGTGAACGCCACCATCGAGGTGAACTCCACCATGCGCCCCGAGGACCGCCGGGTGCCCTTCCACCACATGATCTACATCGCCGACGGCCCCTCGGACGTGCCGGCCTTTTCCGTGATGCGGCAGAACCACGGCACCGGCTACGCCGTGTACGACCCGGCCAACCCCCGGAGCCTGCGGCAGGTGGACCGCCTTCGCCGGGACGGGCGCATCGACCACTACGGCCCCGCCGACTACCGCGAGGGCAGCCCCACCTCGGACTGGCTGATGATGCAGGTGGAGCGCATCGCCGCCCAGATCGTCGAGGAGCGCAAATCCGCCCTGAAGGCGCGGGTGGGTGAAGCGCCCCACCACCTTCCGCACTAGGATGGATGCATGAGGAACCTCCTTCGCACCCTCCACCAGGCCCTGGGACCGGAATCCGGGCTCGTGCTGGTGGGCGGCGCGGTGCGGGACCTCCTGCTGGACCGTCCCAGCCCCGACTGGGACCTGGCCACCGCGCTCCTCCCGGAGGAGGTCACGGCCCGGGCGCGGGCCGCGGGCCTGCGCGTCATCCCCACCGGGCTGCAGCACGGCACCGTGACGGTCATGGTCGGCGCCCGGGGCTTCGAGATCACCACCTTCCGGGGCGACGAGGTCTACGTGGACGGGCGGCGCCCCGAGTCCGTGAAGCTCGGCGTGGCCCTCGAGGAGGACCTTGCCCGCCGGGACTTCACGATCAACGCCATGGCCCTGCCCGCCCACGCCCTGGACGACGGCGACTGGGAGGCCTTCCTGGTGGATCCCTTCGGGGGCCGGGAGGACCTGGCCTCGGGCACCATCCGCGCCGTGGGCGACCCCCTGGACCGCTTCAAGGAGGACGGACTCCGGTGCCTTCGGGCCTGCCGCTTCGCTTCCCAGCTGGACTTCGACATCGAGCGCGGGACCCTCGCCGCCATTCCGAGGCGCCTGGAGGTGGCGGAAAAGGTCTCGGTCGAGCGGGCCATGACCGAGCTGACCAAGCTCCTGTGCGGCCTGCAGCCCGGCAAGGGCCTCTCGGCCCTGGCCTCCACGGGCCTCCTGGGCCTGTGGCTGGCCGAGCTCCTCCCCATGATCGGGTGCCCCCAGAACCGCTACCACGCCTATCCCGTCTGGGAGCACACCCTGGAAGTGGTGCGCCGCACCCCCCCCGACCCGGGCCTGCGATGGGCCGCGCTCCTCCACGACTGCGGCAAGCCCGCGCGCAAGACCGAGGACGCCCAGGGCCACATCCACTTCTACGGCCACGAGCCCGTGTCGGTGCGCATCGCCGGGGAGATCCTGACCCGCCTGCGGGCATCGGGCGCCCTCGCCCGGGACGTGACCGCCCTGGTGGCCCACCATGGCACCCATCCCGGCCCCGACTGGGGCGATCCCGCCTGCCGCCGGTTCCTCAAGCGCCTCCGGGAGGACGGCCTGTCCCTGGAGCGCTGGGGCGTCTTCCGCCTGGCGGACCAGTCCGGCAAGGGCGTCGGGGACGAGACGTGCTTCGAGGAGCACCGGGCCGTGATGGCGCGCCTGGAGGCCCTGGCCCAGGCCGATCCGCCCCTGCACGTGAAGGCCCTGGCCCTGGACGGCCGCGCCCTCATGGCCAGGGCGAACCGCAAGGGCGGGCCCTGGCTGGGGGAACTTCAGGGGTTCCTCCTGGAAAAGGTCATGGACGACCCCACCCTGAACCTGCCGGAAAAACTCGAGGCCCTCGCCGGAGCCTGGCTCAGGGAACGCGGGTAGGCCCTTCGGCCGCCTGCGCCTGTTCCGGGTTCGCCGTCACGAGCGGCAGCGACACCTTGAACGTGGAGCCCTTCCCGATGGCGCTGGCCACCTCGATGGTGCCCTGGTGGGCCTCCACCAGCGTCCTGCAGATGCTCAGGCCCAGACCCCAGCCCAGGGTCGCGTCGGCCTCCCGGGCCTGGCTGAAGGGCTTGAAGAGGTCCGCGGCCTGGGCGGGGTCGATGCCGCGGCCCGTGTCCCACACCTCCAGCACCCAGCATGGGGGCTCAAGGCGCGAGCGGATGCCGATCTCGCCGGGGGCGGAGGTGAACTTCAGGGCGTTCTCGATGAGGTTGAAGAGAACCTGCTGCATGGACTCGGCGTCGGCCAGGATCCAGGTGCGGTCCCCCATGGGGTCCAGGGCGATGCGGGCCGTGAGGTCCCGGGACTCGGCCTTCATGCGCAGCGTCTCGGAGAGGCCCTCCATGATCTCGCCCGGGTGGCACACGCGGAAGTTGAGGCCGTCGGTGAGGCTCTCGGCCCTGCTGCTGTCCAGGAGGTGCTTGAGCAGGCGCTCCACGCGCTGGGCCTCCCGGGCCACCACCTTGAGGGCGGACTTGCCGGAACCGCCGAGGTCCTGGTTCTCCTCCAGCCGCTCCACGGAGATCAGGATGCTGGTCAGGGGCGACCGCAGGTCGTGGGTGATGGTGTTCATGAGCTGGACGCGGCCCTCCAGGCTGCGCTTGAGCTGGTGGTGGAGCCGCTCCAGGGAGCGGTTGCGCAGGGTGAGCTCCTCGGTGCGTTCCTGCACCTTGATCTCCAGCATGCGGGATCGCCTCCGGACCTGCCTGATCCGGACGTCCACCAGCAGGAGGAACGCCAGCACCCCGGCCAGCACGAAGGCCGTGCGCGCCCAGGCCGTCTGGTACCAGGCCGCCCGGACCCGGATGCGCACCGTGTCCGACTCCGTCCAGGACAGGCCGTCGCTGGCCCGCACCCGCACGGAGAGGACGCCCGGGCCCAGCCGGGCGATCTGGAAGAGGTTGCTGGACTGCTCCACCTGGCGCCAGGCGCCGTCGATCCACACCTGGTAGGAGGGGTTCTCGGGCGGGAGCGGCTTGGCGGCGTCGAACCGCAGGGTGAGGGTGCCCGGCGTGGGGGGCAGGACGATGTTCACGGGCAGCCCGAAGGCCAGGGTTCCCACCGTGGCGTCCAGGATCCGCGGCTTGGGCAGGCGCGGCTCGGGCAGGTCCGCGGCGGGGTCCAGGATGCACAGGCCCCCCGCCATGCCGATCCAGAGCCGGCCCAGGTGGTCCCGGCACACCGCGGAATCCGAGGTCTCGTTGGAGAGCAGCCCGAGGTTCCGGGTGATCTGCATGACCCTCGGCCCGGTGCGGCCCGCGCGCAGGACGGAGAGGCCCCGGGCGTGGCCCACCACCAGGTCGCCGTTGCCCAGGCGGGAGATCCAGCCCACGCGCCCGTGGATCCGGGCGTTGGCCTCGGTGTAGGTGTCGCACGGGCCGTCCTCGCCCTGGGGAAAGCTGAAGACCCCGTCGCTGCCGGTCCCCACCCAGAGGTCGCCCGCGGGGCCCACGTAGAGGCTCGAGATGGATCGGGTGCCCAGGGGCGTGCCGCGCAGCGCGGGCCGGTAGACGCCGTCCTGGAAGGCGTATACGCCGTACCGGGTGGCGGCCAGGAGGCCCTCCCCCCGGGGGACGATGGCCAGGATGGAGGGTTCACCCACTTCCACGGGCGCCGGGTGGCGGGCGATGAAGGTCCCGTCCAGGTCCATCTCCACGAGCCCCTGCTCGAAAGTGCAGGCCCACAGCCGGCCCCGGTGGACCAGCACGGACGATACGAACACGTTCTCCAGGGCCCTGGGACCCTTGCGGATCCGGCCCCGCTCCCAGATCACCAGGCCCTTGTGGGTGCATATCCAGGCGCCGCCCATGCGGCGCGGGGCGATGCCCCACACCACGTTGCTGGGCAGGCCCGAGATCTGGTCCCAGGCGCCGGTGACGCCCCGGCCCCGCTCCCACATGTGGAGCCCGGTGGTGCCGCCGATGAGCATCCGGTCCGGGCCGAGCTCCGCGAAGGAGAGCACGATGCCCAGGCCCAGGCCGATGCCGGTGCGCACGTCCTTCTCCAGGCACAGCAGGCCCGGCACGGCCTCGGCCACCAGACCCGCGCCGTCCGTGCCGAACCACAGGTCGCCCCGGCTGTCCCGGAGGACGGAGGCCACCCCTTCCCGGGGCAGGCCGTCCAGGTAGGAAAGCACGCGGCCCACTCCGGAGGGGCTGCGCAGGTAGGCGCCATCGGCGTCCATGGCCAGGAGCAGCTCGCCCTGCGGGGTCACCTGGACGTTCCGGAACCGCACCTTCCGGTCCAGTCCGGGCAGGGGATCCTGGAACCACGTCAGGCCCTGGCCCAGGCGGTAGAGGGCATCGGCGCAAAGGGCCCACACGTGGCCGGAGGCGTCCGTGCGCAGGCGGCGGAAGCGCGAGGTCATGGGTCCGGGCAGCACCCCGTCGGCCAGGGTATTGCCGTCCCACCGGGCGATGCGGTCCTTGAGGGAACCCAGCCAGACGCGCCCCTGGGCATCCACGGCCATGGAGAAGATGGGCTGCCGGTTCCACCCGCCGGGCAGGTCCACGGCCTCGAACCGGCCGCCCCGCAACCGGTAGAGCCCCAGCCGGGTTCCCGCGAGGATCTCGCCGGCGGCGTTCTCCACCAGGCAGTTGACGTTGAGGACCGCCAGACCCTGGGCCTCCCCGAAGTGGGTGATGGTCCCGCCCAGGATGCGGTCCACGCCGCCCTCCTGGCCGGCCACCCAGATGGCCCCGGCACGGTCCTGCAGCATGTCGGTGACGTCCAGGGCGGTCAGGCCCTGCTTGGCGCCGAAGGGCTGGAACCCCGAAGCCCCCAGCCGGGCCACGCCCTCGGCCGTGCCGGCCCACAGGAACCCGTCCCGGTCCTCCAGGAGCGCGGTCACCTGGCTCTGCGGAAGGCCGTCACGGTCATCGAAGTGGCGATAAGTCTGGACTTGTGCTTCAAGACAGCCGGCCAGGGCCAGGACCAGCAGGAGGCATCTGGCCAACCATCGACGGCCTTCCGGCATGAAATCCCCACGGGAGGTGAACACTGACCCAATTTAGCCCACCCTTCCGGCCGGTTTGTCATGAAACGGACATGCGCCTCAATTTCAGGAAGGAAAAATTGCCGGAGGGGGCTTGACACATTAGTCGCTAACACGCATATTTTCTTCGCCACTGGAATCCACCTTCCGGAACCCGGGCCGGCCGTGGTTTCCAGCCTCAACCCAAGGAGACTTCCATGAACCTCAATCGCCGCGACAACCGAACCACCCCCGCCACCCTCACCCCCGCCTTCGAGCCCTTCGGCCTCATGAGGAACTTCCTGAGGTGGGACCCCTTCCGGGACCTGGACTTCAACCTGGACCTCCAGACCGCCTTCACGCCTTCCTTCGATATCCGGGAGACGCCCGGGGCCTACGTGTTCGAGGCCGACCTGCCCGGCATCCGCCGCGAGGACGTGGAGATCAACCTCACCGGCAACCGCATCACCGTCACCGGCAAGCGTGAGGCGCGCGCGCGTGGAGAGCACGAGAACGTCTTCATGCTCGAGCGCAGCAACGGCTCCTTCACGCGCAGCTTCAACCTCCCCGACGGCGTGGACGCCGGCAAGGTGGCCGCCGACCTCAAGGACGGCGTGCTCACCCTGACGCTGCCCAAGGTGCCCGAGGTCCAGCCCAAGAAGATCGAGATCAGTCTCGCCCGATGAGCACCACGGCCTGCGCCGCCAGGCCCTCGCCCCGCCCCGTGAAGCCCAGCTTCTCGGTGGTGGTGGCCTTGACGTTGAGGTCCTGGGGCGCGAGCCCCAGGACGGGCGCGATGCGGGCCCGCATGGCATCCCGGTGCGGAGCGAGCTTCGGGCGCTCCCCGATCAGGCACACGTCGGCATTCACGACGCTCCATCCGCCGGCCTTCAGGGCGGTCATCACCGCGGCCAGGAGGTCGACGGAATCGGCGCCGCGGTAGGCGGGATCCGTATCCGGGAAGTGCTGGCCGATGTCGCCCAGGCCGGCCGCGCCCAGCAGGGCGTCCATGAGGGCGTGGACCATGACGTCCGCGTCGCTGTGGCCCAGGAGGCCCCGGTCGTGGGCCACCCGGCAGCCCATGAGCACCAGGGGCCGTCCGTCCCCGGGCTCCGCGAAGCGGTGCACGTCGAAGCCCTGGCCCACCCGGATCACAGCCCCTCCCGGATGCGGAACTCGTCCGTGGAATCCTCCACGGCGCCCTGGGGCTGCCTGCCCGAGGCGTCGGGCAGGATGATGGTCACGACCGTGCCCTGGCCCTCCTCGCTGACCACCACCACCGTGCCGCCGTGCTCCTCCACGATCTTCTTCACCGTGGCCATGCCCAGGCCCGTGCCCTTGCGCTTGCCGTGGCTGAAGAAGGGCTCGAAGATCCGCTTGAGGACCTTCCTGGGAATGCCCTTGCCGTTGTCCCGCACCACGATCTGGGTGCCCTCCGGCACCCGCTTCCAGAGCAGGCGGACCTCGCCGGCCTCCTGGCCCTCCAGGGCGTCGATGGAGTTGGCCACCAGGTTCTCCACCACCCGGGCGAACCGGTGCTTGTCGATGCTGACCGGGCAGGCCTCGCCTTCGCACCGCAGCGCCGCCCCCGCTTCCGCCGCGCGGGGCTGCAGGGGCTCCACCATGGCACCCAGGTAGGACCCCAGCTCCACGGTCTCGCGCTTGGGTTCGCGCACCTTGGCGTAGTCCAGGATGTCCGCGCTGAGCCGGCTGAGGCGGTCCACGGCGGAAAGGATCTGGTCCAGGTGGTGCCGGCAGTAGTCGTCCTTGATGGTGGCGCCCAGCAGCTGGGCGTGGCCGCCCACCACGAACAGGCCGTTCTTGAAATCGTGGACGATGCTCGACGCCACCTGGCCCACGGTGGCCAGCACCTGGTTGCGCAGGTTCGCCTCGGCCAGCCGGGTGCGCTCGATGGCGATGGCGCACAGCGCCACGATGGCCTCGAAGGTGGGCCGGTCCACGGGCTCGCTGACGATCTTCCGGCTGTCCAGGTACACGACGCCGATGCGCTCGCCCTGCACCTGCAGGGGCAGGCAGAGGATGGTCTTGAGCTGGAGGTTGATGACGGACTTCTGGGCCATGAGGGCCTCGTCCGTGGCCACGTTGTGGATCCACACCGCGTCGCCCTGCTCGAAGACCTTGTGCACGCTGCTCATGGAGAGGTGGATGTTCTTCTCCATCTCGGCGCCGAGGTTCCGCTGGACCTTCACCACCAGCTCCCCGCTCTCGGGCAGCATGAGGAAGCCGCGGTCGGTGCCCGAGATGGCCAGGAGGCGGTCCAGGGTCTGCTCCAGCAGGTCGTCCAGTTCCGTGTCCCCCGCCAGGAGGCCGGCGGTCTTGAGGATGGCCTGGAGGTTCACCTCGGAGGCGAAGGCAGATTCCGCGCGAAGGGTCAGGTAGTAGGCTCCGTCCGCCACGCGCACGGTGCTGCCGGGCTCCCAGGCCATGCGGGTGACCCGCTGGTCCTTGAAGTAGGTGCCGTGGCTGGACCCCAGGTCCTCCACCCACCAGGCGTCGCCGGCGAACTCGATCTTCAGGTGGTTGCGGCTGACCATGCTGTCGGAGAGCACCACGTCGCACTGGCTCTGGCGGCCGAGCACCATGACGTTCTGGGCGGGCACGGCCCGCTCGAAGCCGTGCCGGTCCCTGATGGAAATGGACGTCCGTTCAGGCACGAGGCCCCCCTGAAGGACAAAGTATAGGGGATCCATCGCGGCGACACTAGACAAGGCTCTCCGGCCGTGAGGCAATCTACCCATGGATCACGCAAGGAACCCGGACCTCGACCCATCGCTTCCCGAGGAGCCCTTCGAATACTCGCTGCGGCCGCAGCGCCTGGCGGAATATATCGGCCAGGAGAAGGTGAAGGCCCGCCTGGAGATCGCCCTGCAGGCCGCGCTGAGGCGCCATGAGGTGCTGGACCACGTGCTGCTCTTCGGCCCCCCGGGCCTGGGCAAGACCACCCTCGCCCACGTGCTGGCCAACGAGATGAACTCGGCCTGCAAGGTCATCCAGGCCCCGGCGCTGGAGAAGAAGGGCGACCTCGCCGCCATCCTCACCAACCTGGACGACGGGGAGTTCCTCTTCATCGACGAGATCCACCGGCTGGCGGCGCCCATCGAGGAGATGCTCTACTCCGCCATGGAGGACCGCAAGCTCGACATCCTCATCGGCCAGGGCCCCTCGGCCCAGACCCTCAAGGTGGACCTGCGCCCCTTCACCCTGGTGGGCGCCACCACCCGCGCCGGCCTCATCAGCAAGCCCCTCCACGACCGCTTCGGCATGGTGCACCGCCTGGACTACTACACCCGCGAGGAGCTCACCGTCATCGCCCGGCGCAGCTCCCAGGTGCTGGGCGTGGAACTGGCCCCCGAGGGCGCGGAGAGCATCGCCCGCCGCAGCCGCGGCACCCCGCGCATCGTGAACCGCCTCCTGCGCCGCTGCCGGGACTACGCCGAGGTCAAGGGGGACGGCATCATCACCTCCGGCCTCGCCGACGCCTGCCTCGCCCTGCACGAGGTGGACGACCTGGGCCTGGAGGGCCTGGACCGCGCCTACCTGGAGGCCCTGTGCGTGAAGTTCCGGGGCGGCCCCGTGGGCGTGCGCACCCTGGCCGCCGCCCTGGGCGAGAGCGACGGCGGCGCCCTGGAGGACCTGGTGGAGCCCTACCTCATGCAGATCGGCTTCCTGGACCGCACCCAGCAGGGGCGCAAGGCCACCGAGGCGGCCTACGGATACCTGGGCCTGAAGACGGTGCCGAACTCCCTCTTCTCCTAGAGTCCAGCCTCGTACTCGTCCAGCCACGCCAGGGTGGCCTCGACGATGTGGACCCGGTGCGAGAGCACGGCCTTCAGGTGGTCCCCCCCGCCGGCCCGGAGCCTGCCGCGGATGTCCTCCAGCCACGCGAGGCAGGCCTCCCGCTGGGCCCGCACCAGCGCCCGCGCCCGGCCGGGCCCCGTGCCCCGGGCGAAGTAGAGGCGGGCGAAGAAGTCCTGGCGCATGTTCCGGATGCTGTCCACCGGGCTGTCCACCCAGGCCTCGAAGGCGGCGCGGCCGGCGGGGGTGACCTGCAGCTGCTTGCGGGACGGGTGGGACTCCCCTTCGATGAGCGTCCCCGCAAGGAGCCCCTTGGCCTCGAGCTTGTCCACCAGGGCGTAGAGGGAACTCTGCTTGATCTTCCAGATCAGGCCGAACCCGTCGAGGGCCTGCACGGCCTTGCAGAGGTTGTAGCCGTGCATGGGGGTCCGGTCGAGGATCCCCAGGAGGGTCAGTTCCAGGGTGAGCGGGGCGCTGGTGCGGGTCATGGGTCGATTCTAGCCGGATCCTGTGGCATCATTTAATGACTGGTCAAAGATTGAGTAGCTGATTTCCAACCCCTTCCAGAGGTATGCCATGGCCTTTCCATCCCGCCTTCTCACATCGCGCTGGGGCGCGATCCTCACGGGCGCCGTCATCGGCGTGCTGGCCCCCGTGCTGGTGCGCTGGGGCAACCCCGGCAACATGGGCGTCTGCGTCGCCTGCTTCACCCGGGATGTCGCCGGCGCGCTGGGCTTCCACCGGGCGGCGGCGGTCCAGTACCTCCGGCCGGAAATCGCGGGCCTGATCCTGGGATCCCTGGCCGCGGCCCTCCTGTTCCGGGAGTTCCGCCCCCGGGGCGGCTCGAGCCCGCTGGCCCGGTTCCTCCTGGGCCTGTTCGCGGCCATCGGCGCGCTGGTCTTCCTGGGGTGCCCCTGGCGTGCCTACCTCCGCCTGGGCGGCGGCGACTGGAACGCCATCCCCGGCATCCTCGGCCTGGCGGCCGGCGTCGGCCTGGGGATCCTCTGCCTCCGGCGGGGCTTCAGCCTCGGCCGCAGCCAGGGTTCCCCGAAGGCGCTGGGCTTCGTGATGCCCGCCCTCGCCCTGGGCCTCCTGGCCCTTCTCGTTCTCGCGCCCCTGTTCGGCCGGGATGCGGCGGGCCTGCCCACCGGACCGGTCTTCTTCTCCGCCAAGGGACCGGGCAGTCAGCATGCCCCGCTCTGGATCGCCCTGGCGGCCAGCCTCGCCATCGGCTTCCTCGCCCAGCGCAGCCGCTTCTGCTCGGTGGGCGCCGTCAGGGACCTGATCCTGCTCCGGGACGGCCAGATGTTCTACGGCCTCGTGGCCCTGGTGGCCGCGGCCGCCCTCACCAACGGAGCCCTGGGGCAGTTCAGGGCCGGGTTCGCCGGGCAGCCCCTGGCCCATACCGCGACGCTCTGGAATTTCGGAGGAATGGTCCTGGCCGGGCTGGCCTTCACCCTCGCCGGCGGTTGTCCCGGCCGGCAGCTCTTCCTCTCGGGCGAAGGGGACGGCGATGCCGCCGTCTTCAGCCTGGGCCTCCTGACCGGCGCCGCCGTCGCCCACAACTTCAACCTCGCCTCCTCCGCCGCCGGCCCCGCCCCCTATGGCCCGGCTTCGGTCCTTCTGGGCCTGGCCGTCTGCGCCGTCATCGGGCTGACCTTCCGCGAACCGGCCGGTGCCCGGTGAGCGCCCTCATCGATGCCCGCGGCCTGTCCTGTCCCGAACCGGCCATGAACGCGCGCAAGGCCATGCTCGCCGCCGGCGGGGGCACGATCCAGATCCTGCTGGATTCGGTGGCGTCCCGCGAGAACGTGGCCCGGGCCGCGGCCCACCTGGGCTGGCAGGCCGCCGTCAAGGACCTGCCGGGTGGGGAATTCCGGATGACGTTGACGAAATGAACGGCGTCATCTACCTGGACCACGCCGCCACGTCCTGGCCCAAGCCGCCCGGCGTGACCCGGGCCATGGCCCGCTTCCTGGACGAGGAGGGGGGCAACCCCGGGCGCTCCGGGCACCGCCTGTCCCTGGCCGCGGCCCGGACCGCGTACGGCGTCCGGGAGGCCGTGGCCGGGCTGGTGAACGCGCCCGATCCCCTGGGCGTGGTCTTCACGGCCAACGGCACCCACGCCCTCAACCTCGCCCTCCACGGCCTGCTGGCGCCGGGCTGCAGGGTCGTGGCGGGGGGGATGGAGCACAACGCCGTGCTGCGGCCCCTCCGGCATCTGGAAGCCCGGGGGATCGAGGTCGCCGTCGTGCCGGCGGCCCGGGACGGATCGCTGGACCCGGAGGCCTTCCGCCGCGCCGTCGTCCCCGGCACCACCCTGGTGGTGGTCAACCACGCCAGCAACGTCGTGGGCACCCTGGCCCCCGTGCGGGAGATCGCGGCCGTGGCCCATTCGGCCGGCGCCCTCCTCCTGGTGGACGCCGCCCAGACCCTGGGAGCGCTGCCCGTGGACATGCAGGCCCTGGGCATCGACCTCCTCGCCTTCACGGGGCACAAGGGGCTCCAGGGCCCGCCCGGCACGGGGGGCCTGGTGCTGGGCGCGGGCGTGGATCCCCGGCGCATCGCGCCGCTCCTCCAGGGGGGCACCGGGAGCCGTTCCGAACACGAGACCCAGCCGGACTTCCTCCCGGACCGGTTCGAGAGCGGCACCCCCAACGGCGTGGGCATCGCGGGGCTGGGCGCGGGCATCGCCTGGGTGCTGGAGCGCGGCCCCGCGGCCCTCCACGCGCAGGCCGCGGACCTCTCCCGGTTCCTCGCCGAAGGCCTGATGGAGATCCCGGGAGTGACGGTGCACGGGCCGAGCGACGCCTCAAGGCGCCTCGCGGTGGTCTCCTTCACCGTGGCCGGACTTCACGTCTCGGACCTGGGGCTCCGCCTCGACGAGGAGCACGGGGTGCTCTGCCGGGTGGGGCTGCACTGCTCGCCCGCGGCGCACCGCGCCATCGGCACCTTCAGCGAGGGCACGGTGCGGTTCGCCCCCGGCCCCGGGGTCACCCGGGAGGACCTGGAGACGGTCCTGCGGGCCGTGGCCGCCGTGGTGCGCGCGTGAGCCAGAGCGTCGCCCTGTTCCACGCCATCTCCGCGGCCCTCCGGGCCGAAAAGCTCCTCGGCCCCACCGGCTGGCCCTTCAAGCTGATCCCCACCCCCCGCCAGTTCTCCTCCGATTGCGGCGTGGCGCTCCGCTTCGAGACCGCCCGCCGCGCCGAGGTGGAGGCGGTCTTCGCCCGGGCGCGCCTGGATGCGGAGTTCCGGGAACTCTAGCTCCTGAGCCGCTGGGACCGGGCCCGCTGCGTGGTGATCGCCGCCCAATAGCCATGGGTTTGAACAAAATAACTTGAGAGTTGTATGTGCACTTGGGGCTGCCGGCAAACCCGGCGCACTTCGGAACCAGGATGAAGCGGCAACTCCCAGGAGAGCCTATCCCCTTTTATCCCATATATCTGCGTTAATCCCAGTTTCGGCAGGGCCGACGCTGCGATGGGTCGCCGCAGGTGTCATTGGACGTCCTTGACCTCGAGTTCCAGGGCCCCGGTTCCTTCGCGAGGCTTCATTCCCAGCCTGCGAACCTCGATCCTCGCTTTGCCGGAACTGATGAGAAGGCAGATAGGAAGGCCAGGGCGTCCTCGAACCCCTTCTCGACGAACCCTTGGCCCAGGGTGTTCGCAATTCGGTGGCGGAAGCCGGTGATCTGCTGGGTGAGGGGGGCCTGGATGGGAAGGGTCTGCCTCCACGACTCCAGGGCGCCGACACACCGCTGCCGGGTGGTAACGGGAATTGGATTTTCGGGAAAGAGCAGGATAAAGACTGGCTGGTCAAAGCCTGAGCCCGATGAACAGACACGGGTTCGCGACCAGGCGGCGTAAATTCGGGTGGCCTTGCCGTATCTCGTGGCCAGGCTGCGAACGGGTCCCACATCACGTCAGCTGGAAAGCACCTCGGCATCCAGCCACCTCCTTGTGGAATCCGGATGCCGCTTTCGAGCCAAGGGTGTGACCCAGCTATTCACAGCTTTGGGTTTGCCGACACGCCCTTCCTGGAATGGCTGGGATTTGGGAGAATTAACTAATATTTTATAGACCTAAACCCAGCTTCGGGCCAGCCGAAAACAATCTAGACAAAAAGTTCTAGACATGTTTGTCTATGTCCATTCCGGAGCTCCCATGGCCAAGCCCCTCAAACCCACCGCAGCGGAACTGGACCTCCTCCGGATCCTCTGGCGCCTGGGCCCCGCCACCGTCAAGGAGGCCCACGCCGAACTCCTGAAGGACCGGGAGGTGGCCTACTCGGCGGTGCTCCGGCTCATGCAGATCATGCACGGCAAGGGGCTCCTCCTGCGGGACGAGGCGCAGCGCTCCCACGTGTACCGGCCCGCCCAGGCCCAGGACTCCACCCAGACCGGCCTCCTGGGCGACCTCATCCGCAAGGCCTTCGCGGGCTCGGGCAAGGCCCTGGTGCTGGCGGCCCTGAAGGGCGGTCACGTGACGCCCGAGGAGCGCAGGGAGATCGAAGGCTGGCTCCGGGGCGAAGGAGGCGGGAAATGACCTGGCTGCCCGTGATCGAGGCCCTGGGCTGGGCCTTCCTGGACTTCATCTGGCAGGGCCTCCTGGTGTGGGCGGGAACGGCCGCGGCCCTGCAGGCGCTCCGGGGTCCCCGGCTGCGCTATGCCGCGGCCTGCGCGGGGCTCGCGCTGTGCCTGGCCCTGCCGGTGGCGGGGGTCCTGACCCGGCTGCCGGGGGCCGCCCCCGTCGTCAGCATCGAGCGCGTCCCGGTGGCGGCCCCGGTCCAGGCCACCCGGGGGCCCCTGCCGGCGCGGGTCCGCGCGGCGGTGGGCTCCCGCCTGCCTCTGGTGGTGCAGGTCTGGGCGCTGGGGGCGAGCCTCCTGGCGCTGCGCCTGGCCCTGGGCCTGGTCTGGGTGGGCCGGCTGGGGCGGCGCGGAGCCCGCGCGGCGGACGCCGCATGGAAAGGGCGCATGGAGCGCCTCGCCGCCGCGCTGGGCATGGCCCGGCGGGTCACCCTGAAGGTCTCGGCCTCCATCGACTCGCCGCTGTCCTTCGGGTGGTGGCGGCCGGTGATCCTGCTCCCCGCCGCCCTCGTGGCCGGCATGGACCCCCTGCTCCTGGAGGCGCTGCTGGCCCATGAGCTGGCCCATGTGCGGCGCTTCGACTACCTCGCCAACCTCCTTCAGACCGTCGTGGAGACCCTGCTCTTCTACCACCCCGGGGTGTGGTGGATCTCGGGGCGCATCCGGGCGGAACGCGAACTCATCTGCGACGAACTCGCGGCCGGGGCACTGGGCGAACCGCGGCGCCTGGTCCTGGCCCTGAGGGAGCTGGACCTCTTCCAGCTCTCCAACACCCAACCGGCCCAGGCGGCCCACGGAGGCAATCTCATGAACAGGATCCGACGTCTCATCCAGCCCGAACCGCGGCCCATGGCGTGGAAGCTCGCGCTCGCCATCGCGGGGTTCACCACGCTCTGCGGCGCCAGCGCGGCCCTGGCCCGCGTCCAGGCGGAGCCCGGCAAGAAGGACGTGCCGTACGCCATCGTCAGCAAGAAGAAGGACGGCATCACCCGTTCGGGCCCCGGCGCCGCCAACAAGGAGCTCTGGCGCCTGCGCGCGAAGCTTGAGGACGACTTCTTCTGGTTCAGGTCCGGCGGCAAGGACTACGTGGTCAGCGATCCCGCCCTGGTGGCCCGGGCCCGGGCGCTCCAGCAGCCCATGGAGGAGCTCGGGGGCCAGATGGGCGCCCTGGGCGGGGAGATGGGCGAAGTGGGCCGCAGGCAGGGCGACATCGGGCGCCAGCAGGGCGACGTGGGCCGGAAGCAGGGGGACATCGGCCGGAAGCAGGGGGAGATCGGCCGCCAGATGGGCGAGATCGGGCGCCAGCAGGGCGTCCTCGGAACCCGGATGGAGAAGGTCGAGCGCCGGCTGGACAACGACAACCTCAAGCCCGCCGAACGCAAGGCCCTGGAAAAGCAGCTCGCGGAACTCGAGGCGTCCATGCACGCCCTGGAGGCGAAGATGGAGGCCCTGGAGGCGCCCATGGAGGCCCTGGGCCGCGAGATGGATGAGGCCGCCAAACCCATGGAGGGCCTTGGGCAGAAGATGGAGGAGGCCGGAAGGCCGATGAAGGAGCTGGAGGCGCGGATGAAGGTGCTCAGCGCGAAGATGGAGGGGCTCAGCCGCGAGGCCGACGCGGGCATGAAGAAGCTCGCCGAAGAGGCCCTGGCGTCGGGCAAGGCCCGGCCTGCGGGCAGTCTCTAGGGCTCCTCCACCACCACCGCCACTTCCTTGTCCAGGAGCCGGAACAGGAGCTTGCCCTTGTCCTTGAGGCTCTCCAGTTCCGGCTTCAGGTCGCCGGTGGCGGTCAGGCGCAGGGTGAGATCGTCCCCGTCGGCCGTCAGGCGCACCAGGCGCACCGATTGCCGGCGGGTCCGGTCCAGGGCGTCGGCCACGCGGATGATGGCGGCCAGCTTCTCCACCACGTGCTGGGTCCAGGGCTTGAGCTGGGCGTAGGCCTCGTGGGTCATGGAAGGGGGCTTGCCCCGGTGGTAGCGCACGATCTGGCTCATGGCCTCGGTCTCCGTGGGCCAGAAGCCGGCGAGCTTGGCGTTGGTGATCAGGTAGGCGCCGTGCTTGTGGTGGCCCTTCTCCGAAAGGGAGAGGCCGATGTCGTGCAGGCGCGCCGCGTAGCCCAGCATCTCCCGCTCGGGGTCCCCCAGTTCGAACTCGGGCATGAGGTCCGTGAAGAGCTGGTCGGCCAGGTACGCCACGTGGCGGCTGTGCCCGGGATCGGGGTCCAGCTTGGCGGCCAGGGCCTCCACCGAGGCCCTGCGCCGGTCCCCCAGCACCGGCAGGGCCATGCCGCCGCGCGCCAGGGCCTGCCAGACCATGCCCTCCCGCAGGCCCACGGGCAGGGTGCGCACGTGGCCGGCCCCGGTCCAGGCCATGAGGGCCGCCACCCAGCTGGCCCCCACGTGGAGGACTTCCGCGCGCTTGGGATCGACCCCGAGCTGGGTCACCCGCTCCTGGGAGGAGGTCTTCCACAGCTTGCGCTTGAACTTCAGGAGCTGCTCGGTGTCGAAGGTGCCCTGGCCGCCGGCGCCGCTGGCCAGGTCGAGGAGCGTCCCGGAGGTGGCGAGGATGACCTCGGGGTGGGGCAGGTCCCCGGGCAGGGCCTTGGCGGCCTTCTTCAGGATCCTGCGGAGGAACTTGCGCACCCGCTGAAGGTCCTCCGCGGTGGGGGGGTTGGCCGTGGGCAGGGCGTCGGCGAGGCGCTGGAGGCCCCAGGGCATCGAAATGGTGGCCACGGCCCGGCCCGCTTCCAGCCACGTGAGCTCGGTGGACCCGCCGCCGATGTCCATGAGCACGGCGGGCGTGTCGGGGAACGGAATGGCGCGGCTGACCGCCAGGTAGATGAGGCTGGCCTCCTCCTCCCCGGAGATCACCCGGATGTTCACCCCCAGCCCCGCCGCCTCCCGGATGAACAGGGTCGCGTTGGAGGCCTCGCGCAGCGCGGCGGTGCCGCAGGCCAGCACCGTGTCGCACTGGAGCCCTTTGACCACCTCCGCCATGAGGGCCAGGGACTCCAGTCCCGCCTGGAAGGCCTCGGCGCCGATCTCGCCGGTCTTCAGGAGGCCCCGGGCCAGGCGGACCATGTGCTTTTCACGGGCCAGCACCCGCTGGTTCCCGACGGCATCGGTCTCCACCACGACGAGGTGGATGGAATTGGATCCGACATCGATGGCGGCGATTCTCATGGGGGAAGGGTAGCGCCACGCCGCCCCTTGTCTAGCGGGGAATGGTCCCCGTGCGGTCCCAGCGGGTCCAGGACAGGAAATGCCGCGCGCCGTCCACGAAATTCATGAGGACGTCCGTGGGGCCCTTGGGCACGTTGGCGGGCGTGTCGTCGGTGCCGCCCTCCCGGAAGCTCCACCAGATGATGAAGGGCCGTCCCCGGAGGTGGTCCATGGGAACGAACCCCCAGTAGCGGCTGTCGGCGCTGCTGTCGCGGTTGTCGCCCATGGCGAAGAGGAAGCCGGGGGGCACCTTCACGGGACCGAAGGTGTCGCGGTACCCGCCGTCCAGGCCCTCCTGGCCCTGCTGGTCCATGGCCAGGACCTCGGGGTCCGCGTAGTTCCACAGCTTGGAGGGGGGCATGTCGTCGTAGATGCCGGGGTCGCGGGTCAGGGGCCAGGGGCCCGGAACGGGGCCCTCCTTGCGGTCCAGGACGTGGTGCTCCCAGGCTGCGGTGACCAGCTTGCCGTTCAGGTAGAACCGCTTGTTCCGCATCTCGACGGTGTCGCCGGGCAGGGCCACGAGGCGCTTGACGTAGTCGTTGTTCCGTTCGAGCGGGTACCGGAAGACGATGATGTCCCCGCGCGAGGGGCTGCGCATGGGGAAGAGCTTCTCCTCCCAGGCCCACTGGGGCCGGGCGAAGATGAACTTGTTCACCAGCAGGTGGTCCCCGATCATCAGCGTGTTGCGCATGGAGGCCGAGGGGATGGTGAACTGCTGCCCCACGAAGGTCTTGAAGAAGACGATGAGCAGCACGGCGAAGAGGACCACTTCCAGGTTGTCCCGGACTGCCCCCTTGGCCACGCCCGCAGGCAGGACGTGTTCCAGTTTCTCCTCGCTCATTTGGCGCCCTCCGGAGGGGGATCGGTGTAGCCCTGGGAGACCAGGCGGCTCACCGCCACCCACTTGCCGTCGATCAGGTTCAGGGTCTCGACCTCGCCCAGGTCAGGGACCAGCAGGGTGCGGCGCCGAACGCCCCGGGCGCTGACGGGGGCGGACTCGACCCAGATGCCGGTGGCGTCGGGGTCGGGCAGCTTCACGCCCGGGATGTCGACCCGGGCCCTTCCCACCACGAAGTTGACGATGCCCCGGTCCTCCCACCGGGAAACCCGGTCCGGGAAGCCCGCGGGCAGGACCACCAATTCCTTGGAACCGTCCAGCTTCAGGGCCTCGAGACCGTCCTGCAGGCGGAAGGTGGCCTCGGTCACGGAGGTGAAGCTGGCGTAGGTGCGCACCACGGTGCGCCCGTCGGGCCCAAGCGTCGAGGACTTCACCCGCACCTGGAGCCGCTGGGAGGCCTCGGCGCCGGGCCGGGCGTAGACGAGGGTCTGGCCTGCCTCCCAGGAGGCGTAGACGGGCACCCGGTCCCGGGTGACCAGGTGGTCGCAACCCGCCGTCAGGAGGAGGCCGGCGGCGAGGATTCGTCTCATCGCAGGCCCCGGTTGTACTTGGCCATGAGGTCCGAGAGGCTCGCCGTGCCGGGCGCGGGCTGGGGAGCCTTGGGCGCCGCGGCGGTGGTCCTGGCCGGGGGCCGGGTGTCGGGCTTGCGTTCCGGCCGCGGGCCGCGGTCGGGGCGGGGGCCGCGGTCGGGGCGGGAGGGACGTTCCGGCCTGCCCGCGGCGGCCTGGGGGACGCCGGCCTGGGGCGCCGGAGCGCCGCCCTGGGGGCGGGGAGGCCGCTGGCCCTGGGCCCGGGGAGGCCTGGGCTCGCCCTGGGGCCTCGGCTGGCGCTCGGGCCTGGGACCCGCGGGACGGGGGGCCCCGCCGCCTCCGGGCAGGAGGGCCTTGATGGAGAGGCCGATGCGCTTGGACTTGAGGTCCACCGCCAGCACCTTCACGCGCACCGCCTGGCCCACGCTGAGGGCCTCGGAGGCGTTCTTGACGTAGTGGTGCGAGATCTCGGAGAGGTGCACCAGGCCGTCCTGGTGGACGCCCACGTCCACGAAGGCCCCGAAATCGGTGACGTTCGTGACGATGCCCTGCAGCTCCATGCCGATCTCCAGGTCCGAGGGCTTGTGCACCCCCTCCTTGAAGACCACGGCCTCGAAGCGCTGCCGGGGGTCGCGGCCGGGCTTCTTGAGCTCGGCGATGATGTCCTTGACGGTCTCCACGCCGAACTGCGCGTCCGTGAAGAGGGCCGGATCCAGGGCGTCCAGCACCGCGTCGTTGCCCACCAGCTCGGGCACGGACTTGCCGGCCATCTGGCAGATGCGCTGCACGACGGGGTAGGACTCGGGGTGCACGGCGGAGGAATCCAGGGGGTTCTCGCCGTCCCGGATGCGCAGGAAGCCCGCAGCCTGCTGGAAGGCCTTCTCGCCGAAGCGGGGCACCTCCATGAGCTGCTCCCGGTGCCGGAAGGCGCCGTTGGCGAAGCGGTGCTGCACGATGTGCTTGGCCAGGCTCTCGCCGATGCCCGCCACGTAGGCCAGGAGCCGGTAGCTGGCGGAGTTGAGGTCCACGCCCACGCGGTTCACGCAGGACTCCACCACCTCGTCCAGGCCCTTCTTGAGGGCGGTCTGGTTCACGTCGTGCTGGTACTGGCCCACGCCGATGGACTTGGGCTCCACCTTGACCAGCTCGGCCAGGGGATCCTGGAAGCGCCGCGCGATCGAGATCGCGCCGCGCACCGTGACGTCCTGCTCGGGGAACTCCTCCCGGGCCACGTCGGAGGCGGAATAGACGGAGGCGCCGGCCTCGCTGACGGCCACGCACAGCACGCCTTCGCGGCCGGTGTCCTTGAGCCACTCCCGCAGGAAGGCCTCGGCCTCGCGGCCCCCGGTGCCGTTGCCGATGGCGATGGCCTCGATGGGGTACTTGGCCCCCAGCTGCTCCAGGATGGCCCGGCTGCCCTCGATGTCCCGCTTGGGCTCGAGGGGATAGATGGTGGCGGTGTCCATGAACTGGCCCAGCCGGTTGATGATGGCGAGCTTGCAGCCGGTGCGGATGCCGGGGTCGACCCCCAGGGTGCAGAACTGGCCCGCGGGGGGCGCCAGGAGCAGGTGGTCCAGGTTGGTCTGGAAGACCTTGATGGCCTCCAGGTCCGCCTTCTTCTTGGCCTCGACCCGCACGTCGGTCTCGATGGTGGGCGCAAGAAGGCGGTCGAAGGCGTCGCCGCACACGTCATGGAGCATGATGCGGTAGGCCGAGGCCGGGTTCACCTGCACCTTGGAGACCAGGCCGGTCACGAGGGTCTCCCGGTCCACGACGAGCTTGACGGTGAGGATCTCCTCCTTCTCGCCGCGGCGCACCGCGAGCACCCGGTGGCCGGGCATCTTGCGCAGGGGCTCCTGGAACTGCCAGTAGGGCTTGAAGCGCAGCGCCTCGGGGGCCTCCTTGCGCTCCTCGCGCAGCTCGGCATGCAGCACGCCGGTGTCCAGGAACACCTGGCGCAGCCAGGAGCGCACGTCGGCGTCCTCCGCGAGGCGCTCGGCGAGGATGTGGCCCGCGCCCTCCACGCACTTGCTGGGGGTCTCGGTGCCTTCCTGGTCCGCCTTGACGAAGGGGGATGCCAGCATGAGGGGATCGGCGCCGTCGGCGTCCGTGAGCAGCGCGTCCAGGAGGGGCTCGAGGCCCCGCTCCCGGGCGTCCGTGGCCTTGGTGCGCTTCTTGGGCTTGTAGGGAAGGTAGAGGTCCTCCAGCTCGGTCTTGGACCAGGCCGCCTCGATGCGCCCCTTCAGCTCGGGCGTGAGCTTGCCCTGCTTGTCGATGGTCTTCAGCACCGTCTCGCGGCGGTCCAGCAGCTCCTTGAAATAGGCGAGGCGCTCCTCCACGGCCCGGATCGCCACTTCGTCCAGGGAGCCGGTGGCCTCCTTGCGGTAGCGGGCGATGAAGGGAACCGTGTTCCCTTCGTTGATCAAGGCCGTGACGGCCGCCACCCCCGCCCGGGGCAGGGAGAGTTCCTTGCAAATGCGATCGACCAACAACTCCACGGCACGTTCCTTTAGGTCACCTGGGAGGTGAAAGGGAATCATACCCTAGAATCCGTGCGCGCTCGCGGGTGGGCCGATTCGTAGGTCCTGGCGAGGCTTTCCAGGTCCAGGTGGGTGTAGCGCTGGGTGGTGCTGAGGCTCGCATGCCCCAGGAGTTCCTGGATGGCCCGCAGGTCCATGCCGTGGTTGAGGAGGTGGGTGGCGAAGCTGTGCCTCAGGGCGTGGGGGCTCACCCGGGCCCGCACCGCCGCGGTCTCCAGGGCCTTGGCCAGGAAGCCCCGCACGCTGGTGGGCGTGAGCCGTCCCCCCCGCTGGTTGACCAGGACGGCCGCGGTCGGCGGCAGGTTTTTTACCGCCAGGAATTCGCGGCGAAAGGCCAGGTAGGCGTCCAGCACTCCGGCGGCCTTCTCGTGGAAGGGCACCAGGCGCTCCTTGCTCCCCTTGCCCATGACCCGCAGGGTGCGCTCCGGCAGGAGGAGGTCCTGGAGGTCCAGCCCCGTGAGCTCGGACACCCGGAGCCCGCAGGCGTAGAGGAGCTCGAGGATGCAGCGCAGGCGGGACGAAGGGAAGTCGGCGGGCTCGGGCAGGTCCAGCAGCGCGCCGCTCTCGCCCTCGGTGAGGAAGGCCGGGAGCCGCTTGGGCAGCTTGGGATTGCGCAGGCCCGTCGAGGGGTCCTGGCCGATGCGCTGGGTCTCGAACAGCCACCCGAAGAAGGACCTCACCGTGGACAGGATCCGGGCCTGGCTGGCGGGGTCCAGCCCCCGCTCCCCCAGCTCCATGGCGAAACCGCGCAGGGTCCGGGGCTTGACGTCCCAGCCCTCCCAGCCGGCCCCGGCGGCGTGGGCCAGGAGCTTGCCCAGGTCCGCCTTCCGGGCTCTCAGGGTGTGGGGCGAGACCCCGCGGGCCCGCTGCTCCAGCACGAAGGCGGCGACCGCCTCCGCGAGGCCGGGCCGGCCCTCGGGCCCCGCCATGGCATGTCCAGGGTTCTCCATGCTGCTACCATGCCACGATCCCGTCCCTCCGGAGCCCCGACTTGGTCGAAACAATCCCCCAGCTCTTCTATAAGGCCCTGGAACGGGAGGACCCCGCCGCCCTGGCCCATCGGGTGGAGGGCGCCTGGGTGCCCATCTCCCACCGGGAGCTCCAGGCCCGGGTGGAGCGCCTGGCCCTGGCCCTGGAGGCCCGCGGGGTCCGTCCCGGGGACCGGGTCGGCATCCTGTCCGAGAACCGGCCCGAATGGGCCGTCGCGGACTACGCCTGCGCCGTCTCGGGGATCGTCTCGGTCCCCGTGTACCCGACCCTGAACCTCCCCCAGACCGCCCACATCCTGCGCCACAGCGATTCCCGGTGGATCCTCTGCTCCACCCCGGAGCAGCTGGCCAAGGTCCTGGACCTCTGGCCGGAACTCCCCGGCCTGGAGGCGGCGGTCCTGATGGCCGGCGAGGCGCCCCCGGCCCCCGGGCGGAGCATCCTCCGCTGGAACGACCTCATGGCCGAGGGCGGCGCCCTGGAGGCACGGCGACCCGACGTCCGCGTCCGGGCCATGGCGGTCCGCCCCGGCGACCTGCTGACCCTCATCTACACCTCCGGCACCACGGGCGACCCCAAGGGCACCATGCTCAGCCACGGCAACGTGGCCTCCAACGTCCTCCAGGCCCTGACGGCCCTGGAGGTCCGGGCCGGCCAGCGCTGCCTGAGCATCCTGCCCCTTTCGCATATCTTCGAGCGCATGGGCGGCCACTACACCATGTTCCACGCCGGCGTGTCGATCCACTACGGCGAGAGCCTCCAGACCATCGCCCGGGACCTCCTCGAGGTGAGGCCGGAGATCCTGCTGGCGGTGCCGCGGATCTTCGAGAAGCTCTACGGGAAGGTGCGGGAGCAGGTGGCGGCCGGGGGCCTCCTCAGCCAGTGGATCTTCCACTGGGTCATGGCCCTGGGGCGCCGCATGGCGGCGCACCGCTACCGCGACCGGCCCCTGCCCTTCCTCCTGGGCCTGGGCCGGATCCTCGCCGACGTCCTGGTCTTCGGGAAGATCCGCGCCCGCCTGGGCGGGAGGCTGGGCCTGGCTGCCTGCGGCGGCGCCGCGATCCACCCCCGGATCCTGGAGTTCTTCTGGGCCGCGGGCATCCCCCTCTACGAAGGGTACGGCCTCACCGAGACCAGCCCGCTGCTCACCATCTCCCGCAAGGGCGACATGGTCCCCGGCTCCGTGGGCCGGCCCATCCTGGACCGATGGGAGGGCCTGCCCTTCCTGAAGCTCGCCGAGGACGGCGAGATCCTCTGCCACGGCCCCAACGTCATGCAGGGCTACTGGAACGACGCGGAGGCCACCCGCGAGGTGATGGACGCCGAAGGCTACTTCCACACCGGCGACATCGGGGAGATGGACGCGGCCGGCCACGTGCGCATCACCGACCGCAAGAAGGAGATCCTCTGCACCTCGGGCGGGAAGAACATCGCCCCCCAGCCGCTGGAGAACGCCCTGCGCGCCGACAAGTACGTCGAGCAGGCCGTGGTGGTGGGCGAGGGGCGCAACTTCATCAGCGCCCTGATCGTCCCCGACTTCGCGGTCCTCCGCCGGTGGGCGGCGCACAAGAAGCTTCCCTTCGCCTCCGACGCGGAGCTCTCGGCCCTGCCAGAGGCCAACGCGAAGATCATGGCCCGGGTCGAACGGATCAATGCGCGGTTCTCCAATTATGAACGGATCCGGAAGGTGGCCCTCCTGGACCGGGAGCTCACCCCGGACAGCGGCCTGCTGACCCCCTCCCTGAAAGTGAGGCGCCGGGCCGTCAACGAGGCCTTCGCGGCGAAGATCGAGGCCCTCTATGGCCCCACGCCTTAACGAAAATTAATTGGTGAATTCATATATCTGCCTTAAGGTGGCCTAGGAATCCTTCGACACAATTCATCGTCGGGCGGCTTCATTCACAGGAGACTGCTGGATGAGTGACTCCAACCCGTCGCCGGCCCCGGTCATCACCCTGGTCAACGACGATCCCGTGCAGCTGAGTCTCCTTTCGAGGATCCTCGAGAGGGCGGGCCTGGACGTCCGGGCCTACGCCAGCGCCGAGGCGGCCCTGGGCGCCATGGACCGGGAGCGCCCGCCCAGCCTGGTCCTCACCGACCTGTACATGCCCGGCATCGACGGGTGGCGCTTCTGCCGCCTCCTGCGCTCCCCGGAGTTCGCATCCTTCAACGCCGTGCCCATCCTGGTGGTGTCCGCCACCTACGCCGGGGACGAGCCCGACCGCATCGCGACGGACCTGGGCGCCGAATCCTTCCTTTCCGCGCCGGTGGACCCCCTCCTGCTGACCCGGCGGGTGCGGGCCATCCTGGAGGGACGCCAGGTGCGGTCCCTGCCACGGGTCCTGATCGTCGAGGACAGCCGCACCCTGGCGGGAATGCTCCGCACGGCCTTCAACGGCCACGGCTACCAGGCCGACACGGCCTCCACCGTGGCCGAGGCGCTGGCGGCCTTCCGGGGCGCCTCCTACGACGTGGCGGTGCTGGACTACCACCTGCCCGACGGGCTCGGGGACACCCTTCTGGACGATTTCAGGAACCTCCGGCCCACCTGCGTCTGCCTCATGATGACCACCGACCCGGGGCCGGAGCTGGCCCTGGACTGGATGAAACGCGGCGCCGCCGACTACCTGCGCAAGCCCTTCCAGGTGGCCTTCCTGCTGGAGCTCTGCGCCCGCGCCCGCCGGGAGCGCGCCCTCCTCCGCGTGCAGGACATGCTCGAGCAGCGCACCCGCGAGCTGCGCCTGAGCGAGGAGAAATCCCGGCAGGCCGCGGAATTCGCCCGCCACATCCTCGATTCCACCGACGCCCACCTGGCCGTGGTGGACGGCGACGGCACGATCCTGGACGTGAACGAGGCCTGGCGCCGCTTCGCGCGAAGCAACGGCGGCGGCGACGAAAGCGTCTGGGGCCCCGGCGCCAGCTACTTCCGCAACGACACCCCCGGCGACCCGGCCTACGAGGGCATCCGGCGCGTCCAGGACGGCGGGCTCCCCTCCTTCGAAGTCGAGTATCCCTGCCACTCCCCAGTGGAGGAGCGCTGGTTCTCCATGCGGGTCCAGCCCTTCCTCGGGCGCCCGGGCACCGTGCTGGTGGCCCACTTCGACGTGACGGTCCTCAAGCGCGCCGAAGCCAGGCTCCAGGAGAGCGAAATGCGCATGAGCGCCCTCCTCAACGCCGTGCCCGACCTCATGTTCACCCTGGACGCCGAAGGCAACTTCATCGACGCCCATGCCCCCGACGAGGCCCTCCTCTTCCGGCCCAGGGAGGCGTTCATGGGCCGCCACCTGCGGGAGGTCCTCCCTCCGGACGTGGCGGCCGTCACCCTCGCCCACGTGGAGGAGATCCACCAGAGGGGGGAGACGTCCCCCTACTGCTACGAGTCCTTCCACGGCGGCGAGAAGCGCTACTTCGAGTGCCGGATGGTGCCCTGCAGCGGGGACCAGGTGCTGGCCATGGTGCGCGACATCACGGACCGCCGCCGGGCCGAGGCCGAGGGCGAGATCCTCCAGGCCCAGCTCCTCCAGGCCCAGAAGATGGAATCCATCGGCCGGCTCGCCGGGGGCGTGGCGCACGACTTCAACAACATGCTCTGCGTGATCATCGGCCTGGGGGACCTGCTCCTTTCCCGCACCGACCCTGCCCACCCGTTCCACGCCCACCTCAGCGAGATCCACAAGGCCGCGGAGCGATCCTCCAACCTCACCCGCCAGCTCCTGGCCTTCGCCCGCAGGCAGGCCATCGCCCCCAGGATCCTGGACCTGAACCCCACGGTGGAGGACATGTTCAAGATGCTCCGCCGGCTCATCGGCGAGGACATCGAGCTCACCTGGACCCCGGGCCCGGACCTCTGGCGGGTCCGGCTCGACCCCTCCCAGATCGACCAGATCCTTGCCAACCTGTGCGTCAATTCCCGGGACGCCATCCGGGACGTGGGCACCATCCACATCTCCACCCGGAACCGGACCGTCCTCGCGTCCCAGTGCCTGAACCGCCCGGGCCTGGCGCCCGGGGACTACGTGCTGCTCACCGTGAGCGACGACGGCCAGGGCATGGACGAGGCCACCCGGAAGCTGATCTTCGAGCCCTTCTTCACCACGAAGGAGGTGGGCAAGGGCACCGGCCTGGGCCTGGCGACGGTGTACGGCATCGTCAAGCAGAACCGGGGCTGGATCGAGGTCGCCAGCCAGCCCGGCCGGGGCACCGCGGTCACCATCTACCTGCCCCGCGACCTGGGCCAGGCCGAGCCCCAGCGCCTGGAGGGGCCCGCCCTCGGGCCCGGCCAGGGCCGGGAGACGATCCTCCTGGTGGAGGACGAGCCCGCCATCCTGGCCATGGCCACGGACATGCTCCGGGAACTGGGCTACCTCCTCCTGCCCGCGGCCACCCCGGCCGAGGCCCTCCACCTCGCCGAGGGCCGCCGGGAGCGGATCGACCTCGTGCTGGCCGACCTGGTGCTGCCCATCATGAACGGCCGGGACCTGGCCCGGGCCGTGCGGGCGCTCCACCCCGAGGCGCGCACCCTCTTCATGAGCGGGTACGCCGCCGGGGACTCCCTGGACGCGGCGGTGCGGGACGACGGCGCGCCCTTCCTGCAGAAGCCCTTCTCCCTCAAGGAACTGGAGCACAAGGTGCGCGACGCCCTGGGTGCGAGTTGACCGGCCCCGGCCGGACCCCTACCCTGGAAGAATGAGACTGACCCAGGGTGAAAAGTCGGAACGCAGCCAGGTGGCCATCCTCCAGGCGGCTCTCCACCTCTTCTCCAGGCAGGGCTACCGCGGCACCAGCATCCGGGAGATCGCCACCGAGGCGGGCCTTTCCACCGGGAACGTGTACCACCACTTCCCCGACAAGGAGACCCTCTTCACGACCCTCCTGGCCCAGTACTGGGAGGACATCGACGATCCGGAACTCCCGTTCAACAAGGCCCTGGCCGCCGGCGCCTTCCCCGACGACATGGAGGCCCTGGCCCGGGCCGCCGAGCAGACCATCCGGGACCACCGGCAGTATGTGGCCCTGATCTATGTCGACGTGGTGGAGTTCGAAGGGAACCACATCCGGAAGTTCTACAGCGAGATGTCCGGGCGCTTCGCCAGGTTCCTGGAGGCCAGGTATCCCGGGGACGCCCTGAAAGAGCGCATGGCGCCCGGCTTCGAGCCCAGGACCGCCCTCATGATGGCCAGCCGCATCTTCCTGCAGTACTTCGCCGTGGAGATCCTGTTCGGGGTCCCGGAACAGTTCGGGCTGCCGACCTCCGTGGCGCTGCGGGAGATGGCCGGGATCCTCCGCAAGGGCATGCTCAGGCCCGCCCCCGGCAAGGCTGCGAAGGTCCGCAAGGCGTGAACGCCGGCGGCGAGGAACCGCGTTGACAGGTCCCTCGGGCGGAGCGTACCATCGTCCCAACCAGTCACATACCAATCGTTCGTTTTGTTGTTCTGCCCGCCGGGAGAAATGATGAGCAAGCTCGGAATCGCGTTGACCGGGGTGGCGGTCCTCCTCCTGGCTGCAGCCGGGCTGTCCGCGTGGCTTATCGCCAAGCGCCCGCTGCGGGTCTTCGCCTGGGCCATGCGTCGGACCTTGAAGCGCCTGGGCCTGGTCCAGATCGCCATCCCCTCCCCCTCCGGGCCCCAGAACGCCTTCCTCGGGGGCAACGGCCCCCTGCTCGTCCTGATCCACGGCGCGGGCGACCACGCGGGTACCTGGGCCAAGGTGGCCCCGGCCCTCCTGAAGGACCACACCCTCCTCATCCCCGACCTGGCCGGGCACGGCCAGAGCGCCCCCGCGGCGGGCCCCATCGACACCGCCGTCATCGTCGCCGGCCTGGAGGCGGTGCTGGAGAACGCGTGCCAGGGCCGCAAGGCGACCCTCGTGGGCAATTCCCTGGGCGCCTGGATGGCCATGGTCATGGCCCAGCGCCTGCCCGGCCTGGTGGAGAAGGTCGTGGCCGTGAACGGCGGCTCCCTGCCGGGCTCCGGCAAGCCCGTGAACCTCCTGCCCACCACGCGCCAGGAGGCCCGGGAGACCATGGCCCAGCTGCGGGATCCGTCCAACCCCCCCGTCCCTGACACCGTCCTGGACGACATGATCCGCCAGGCCCGAACCAGCAGCCTCGCCCGATTCGCGGGAACCTTCGCCACCATGGCCCCCTGGCTCATGACCGAGGACCAGCTCCGCACCCTCCAGGTCCCCGTCCGCATGGTGTGGGGCACCGCCGACGCCCTCATGCCTCTGGAGTATGCCGCCCGCATGCAGGCGGTCCTCCCCGACTCCCGGCTCTTCCCCGTCGAGCGCTGCGGCCACGTGCCCCAGTCCGAAGCCCCCCGCCGCTTCCTGGACGCGCTGGCCAAGGCCCTGGAGGCCTGATTTCCCAAGCCGCCGGCGACGGTCCATGGCCAAGCCAGGGGCGATCGCCGGCGGGGATTCCCGGAGAGGGGTTGGCTCCTGCTCTCCGGGAATCCGGTCATGATTCCCTGTCCCGTTCATCCCTTGCATCGGCGTTCATCCTGTTCCCGCAGGGCCAAAGCCGGGATGGGCCGGAGCGCGGGTTGCGCGCATGAGCCGACCCATCGCGGCTTCGGCCCTGCGGGAACAGGATGGACGCCGATGCCTGGGATGAAGGGGATCAGGGTCCGGTCTTATTCGGAGTAGGGGCCCCACTGGATGACCGTCGAGGCCCAGACGAAGCCCAGGCCCGCGCCCACGAAGACGATCTTCGATCCGTCCTTGATCTTCCCGGCCTTCAGGCCCAGTTCGAGCGAGAGCACCTGGTCGTTCTGGCCGATGTGGCCGTATTCGTCGAGGTACGTGGTCTGTTCCTGGCCCAGGCCCAGCTCTGCAAGCACGGCGTCGTGGGCGCTGCGCTTGAAGTGCAGGATGGCCAGGTAGTCGATGGCGTCCTCCTGGAATCCGGAGAGCTTCATCGACTCGCGGATCACGGTGTAGAAGTTGGGCATCGTGACCTCGCCGAGCTTGGCCTTGAAGGCCTCCTCGTCGGGAACCACGAAGTGGGCGCGCTCCAGGTCCCCGGCCGCGGGGGGCCACTCGCGGCTGCCCAGGGCCGGCACCACGCACATCTCGGACAGGGAGCCGTCGCCGCGGAAGGCCGAGGCCAGCACGGCGTTCCGGCCCGCGTTCTTGCGCAGCACCACGGCCGAGCCGCCCGAGCCGATGTCCAGCATGAAGCGGGTGGCGGGAACGTCGAGGTCGATGAGGTCGTTGTTGCGGTAGCCCGACACCAGCAGGACCGTCTGCAGCTCCGGGTGGCTGAACATCAGGGCCTTGGCCACGTCGAGGGCCGCCATCATGGAGCCGCACATGGCCTCCATGTCGAAGCTCCAGGCCTTCTTCGCGCCGATCTGGTTGGCCACGTAGAGCCCGGCCAGCCAGCAGGGGTAGTCCTTGTGCTGGGCGCCGCACCAGATCACCAGATCCACGTCCCCGCCCGCGACGCCGGCCTGGTCCAGGGCCTTGCGCGCGGCGGCCAGGCCCATGAAGGCCGTGGTCTCGCCCGGGCCCGCCACCGGTTTCTCCTTCACGCCGAACTTGAGCGCGATGACGGGTTCGGGGATGCCGGTGGCGGCGGAGAGGTCCGCAGCGGTCAACTTGCCCTCGGGAAGCCAGGTCCCGTGCCCGATGATGCCTACATGCATTAGGGTCTCCAAAGAAGTGAATCGGTTCTCATTTCAATTACGCCGTTCGGGACCATTCGTCAAGGGGGACCAGCAGGCTCACCCCTTGCAATCCTGGGGAGTAAGGCTCCAAATGCTGAATTATGAGCAGAAAGATATCCCATGCCTTTTCGCTTGCGTGGGGGAATGGTGGAGTTTATATTTTTTAAAATACCGAATCAGTTCTCATTTTCAACCCCTGGTGCTTGGCTGGATGAAGGAGCGAGGCATGAAGACAGAGAGCCGGGGGAAGCCGGGGACCGAGGAGCGCCTGGTGGCGGCAGCGGTGCTCCTCTTTTCCAAGAAGTGGTACGGCACCGTGTCCGTGGCCGAGATCTGCCGCGCGGCAGGACTTTCCAACGGCGTCTTCTACCGCTACTTCGACACCAAGGAGGCCCTCTTCAAGGTCATCCTCGGGCGGGTCCTGGACCAGGTGCGGGAGGCGGTGGACAGCGTCCGGGGCAGCACGCCCCGGGAGCGCATCCGCAACTTCGCCGAGACCATCATCCGTTTCTCCGAGGAGCACCCCGACCTCATCTCGGTCTTCCGCGAGGGGCAGTACCGCCACATCGAGTACGAGAGGCGCCTCTCCGTCATCTACATCCACGCCCTCAGCTCGAGCCTGGGCCGGGAGATCGGGGTGCCCGAGTACCTCTACGCCCTGGGCGGCCTCCGGTTCTGCGCCATCGCCCGGGCCTTCGGCCACGCGCCGGTGGACGTCCAGTCCACCTGCGACATCCTCACCGACGGCCTCTTCCGGGGCCTCACCTTCGACCCCGCCAAGGTCTTCGGCGGCTCCGCCACGCCCCTGCCCCTCCCCCAGGAGGAGACGGCCCGGGACCGGCTCCTGCGCTCGGGCCGGAGGCTGTTCGGGGAGAAGGGCTTCTTCGAGACCAACATCCACGAGGTGACCGGCGGCGCCGGCCTGTCGGTGGGGGCCTTCTACACCTATTTCGAATCCAAGGAGACGTTCTACGCCGAGCTCATCGAGCGGGTCGGCCACGATGTGCGCGCGTTCATCTCCCGGAACCTGGCGAACCCGGATGCGGGAACGCCCAATGCCCTCGAACTTGAGCTCCGCGGACTCTGGCTCTGGGTCGTCTACCTCAACATCGACAAGTGGTGCTACAACATCGTGCGGGAGGCCGAGTTCATCCTGCCCCAGGCCGTGCGGCAGTACTACGGCGCCTTCGCCGCGGGCTACCGCAAGCGTCCCGCCCCCTACCGCGTCGTCGCCACCGCCCCCGGCGTGGACGAAGGCACCGCCATCGAATACCTCATGGGAATCGCCCACTACTTCGGAATCAAGACCGCCTTCGACGAGTCCACCGCCAACGCGCGGACCCTCGTGGACGGCGTCGGCGGCTACCTCAGCCGCGGACTCTCCGACTTCCTGGCCTAGGGCCACTCAAACATCAGTTTTTATGGAGGTTACATGAACCATCAGGAAATCTACGCCCGCAAACGGGTATCGGCGGACGAGGCCGTCACCCATATCCGCTCGGACAACGACGTCATCGTCGCCATGTGCGCCTCCGAGCCCCAGGGCTGCATGTCGAAGTTCCACACCGTGGCCGACCGGGTCGAGAACGTCCGGGTCTTCTCCTGCCTCACCCTCAAGCCGTACGACTTCTACATGCGGCCCGAGATGAAGGGCCACTTCGAACTGGCCAGCTGGTTCCATGCGCCGGGCTCCCGGGAGTCCCTGAAGAAGGGCCTGGGCCTGGTCACGTACGTGCCCAACATGCTCCACCGCGCCGCCAGCGACCGCATGCACGCGCACGTGCCCGACATCTTCTTCGGCACCTGCACCCCGCCGGACAAGAACGGCTTCGTGTCCCTGTCCCTGGGCCTCACCTACGAGAAGGACGTCATCGAGCGCGCCAGCACCGTGGTCCTCGAAGTGAACCCGCGTCTCCCGCGCACCCTGGGCGACACCCAGATCCACGTGTCGCAGGTGGACTTCTTCGTGGAACACGACCAGGAAGTGCCCGAACTGCCCGCCCCGAACCCCTCGGCCACGGACCACGCCATCGGCGCCTACATCGCCGACCTGGTGGAGGACGGCTCCACCATCCAGCTCGGCATCGGAGGCATCCCCAACGCCGCGGCCCTGGCCCTCAAGGGCAAGAAGGACCTGGGCGTGCACACCGAGATGTTCGTGGACTCCATGATGGAGCTCTACGAGCAGGGCGTGATCACGAACCTGAAGAAGGGCTTCAGGCCCGGGAAGTTCGTCACGACCTTCGCCATGGGCTCCCGCAAGCTCTACGACTGGCTCGACGACAACGTCGCCGTGGACTTCCAGCGCGGACGCTGGGTCAACGACCCCGCCGTGGTGGCGCAGAACACGAAGATGGTGTCCGTGAACACCTGCATCTCCGTGGACTTCACGGGCCAGGTGGCCAGCGAGTCCATCGGCGTGAACCAGTACTCGGGAACCGGGGGCCAGTCCGACACCGCCCAGGGCGCCGTGGCCGGCATCGACGGCAGGGGCAAGAGCATCATCGCCTGCTACAGCACCGCCAAGGGCGGCACCCTCTCCACCATCGTGCCCATGCTCCCCGAAGGCTCCGCCGTGACCCTGCACCGGTCCTACGTGGACCACGTGGTCACCGAGCACGGCGTGGCCCGCCTCCGGGGCCGCACCGTGCGCGAGCGCACGCACGAGCTCATCAACGTCGCCCATCCCGACTTCCGCGCCACCCTCACGGAGCAGGCGCAGAAGCTCGGCTACATCTGATCAGGCGGAATGCTTGGCCAGGAAGCCGAGGATGATGCTGTTGACCTCCGCCGCCTTCTCCACCACGACCACATGCCCGGAATCAGGAACCAGATGGAACTCCGAACCGGCAATCCCCCGATGCATGATCTCGCCGTACTTCCTGGGCTTGAGCACATCGTTCTCCGCCGACGCGATGCAGGCGGGGGCCTTGATGCGGCCCAGGTCGGCGGTGACGTCGAAGCGCTGGAAGCTCTCCAGCAGCCTCACGGCCGTGGGCAGGTCGAGGGTCGCGTAGCGCTCCTCGGCCATGGGGATCAGCTCGGGGTGCAGGGTCAGGAAGTGCTCGCCGTACACGTCCGGGAAGGTGAGGCGGAAGAAGGCGGCGCCGTCACCGAGCCGGGCGGCGATGATCCAGCGGTCGATGATCGCGCGGCAGATCGGGTCGCTGTGCGAAACGGACGCGATGATCGTCAGGGTGCGGACGCGCTCGGGATAGGCGATGCCCATCATGAGGTTCAGTTCGCCGCCGTAGGACGTCCCCACCATGTGCGCCTTCTCGAGGTCCAGCGCGTCCATGAGCGCCACCAGGTCGTCCGCATGCAGCTCGAAGGAATACTCCCCTCCGGGATGGTCGCTCTGCCCCTGGCCGCGCATGTCGTAGGTCAGCACGCGGTACCGGCGCGCCAGCTCGGGCAGCTGGAAGGCCCAGGACGTGGTGTTCATGAACACCCCGTTGTTGAGGATCACCAGCTCGCCGTCCGCGGGCCCGTGGAATTCGTAGAACATCTGGATGTCGTTGATGCGGATGCGTGGCATCGGAATCCTCCTGCTGGTTGTCACGGGGTCTTGGGGATACGGCATTATGCTCCCCGCTGGAAGGTCCAGGGCAACCCTTGGATCTCTCATCATGCAAAGAAACACAATTGGTATCATTTAAGAGTTAAGTATCCTATTTACACACATATAGAATAAACGATTCAGTTCTCATCTTTTGGCTTGACAGGTTTTTTGATAGGTAGACAATTTCAAAGCAAACCAATCGTTCGTTTTCTTTAGGCCCCCTCCCTTGGGGAGGCATGGCGAGCCGGAAAAGGATCTGCCGACTCGCTCATGGAAGGTGGTCACCGGCCCGGACCAGACCCGCGCAAGAACCTATACAGGAGCTAGTGATGGAACGATACGCCACCATCGCATCCACAGGCTGCTATCTGCCTGGGATCAAGGTGCACAACGACGAGCTGCGCAAGACCTTCGCCCACCTCCCCGAGTTCATCGACAAGATGGAGGCCTCCAGCGGAATCCAGTGCCGCTGGCACGCGCCCGAGGACTGGGCCACCTCCGACCTGGCGCTGCCCGCCGCCCAGCAGGCCCTTGAGCGCGCCGGCCTGAAGCCCGAGGACGTGGACCTCATCATCCTGGGCACCGACTCGCCCGACTACATCACCCCCGCCACCTCCGTGGTGCTGCAGCACAAGCTGGGCGCCGTGAACGCCGGCACCTTCGACATCGGCTGCGCCTGCGCGTCCTTCCCCACGGCGCTGGCCACGGGCGCGGGCTGGATCACCGCCAACCCGATGATCAAGACGGTCCTGGTGGTGGGCGTCTACCTCATGCACAAGCTCACCGAGGCGGGCGATCCCATGGGCTTCTTCTACGGCGACGGCGCGGGAGCGGCGGTGCTGGTGGCCTCGGACCGCCCCGGCTTCCTGGGCGCGGCGGCGCAGGCCGGCGGCGCCTACCACAAGCACTGGGGCATCTATTCGGGCGGCACCTACGAGCCCGCCACGGTGGAATCGGTCAAGGCCGGCCGCACCATGGTGAAGATGATCGAGCGCTACCCCCCCGAGATCAACCACGAGGGCTGGCCCCGGGTCGTGCGCAAGCTGGCCGCCAACTGCGGCTTCGCGATCCCCGACATCGACTTCATCGTCTTCACCCAGGTGCGCAAGGGCTCCATCGAGCTGGTCATGGAGAACCTGGGCCTGCCCATGGAGAAGACGCACACCATCATGGAGGAATGGGGCTACACGGGATCGGCCTGCATCCCCATGGCCCTGCACGACGCCCTCGAGAAGAAGAAGATCCGCTCCGGCGACCGCCTCGTGCTGGTGGGCTCCGGCGTCGGCTACAACCAGGCCGCCTGCGCCCTGATCATGCCCTGACGTTTCCCCGAGGAGTCGATTCATGTGCTGTAAACGGGACATCCTGGTGCTGAGCGGCGTGCGGACCGCCATCGGCGCGTTCGGCGGGAGTCTCAAGGATCTGGCTCCGAGCGAACTGGGCGGACGGATCGTGGCCGAGGCCATCCGGCGCTCCGGGGTGGATCCTGCGGCCATCCAGCAGGGCTTCGTCGGCAACATCCTCCAGACCGAACCCCGGGACGCCTACCTCTCCCGGTACTGCTGCCTGAAGGGCGGCATGTCCCACGCGTCGGTGGCCATGGGCGTCAACCGGCTGTGCGGCTCGGGCCTCCAGGCCGTCGTCAGCGCCGCGCAGCAGATCGAGCTGAGCGAGGCGGAGTTCACCCTGGGCGGCGGCGTGGAGTCCATGACCCGCGCCGGCCACCTGGTGCCCGGAGCCCGCTGGGGAGCCCGCATGGGCGACCTGCGCATGCTGGACATGCTGATGGGCACCCTCAACGATCCCTTCAGCTCCGCCCACATCGGCATGACGGCCGAGACCCTGGCGGCGAAGTGGGGGATCACCCGCGAGGAGCAGGACGCCCTCGCCCTGGAATCCCACCGCCGCGCGGCCCAGGCCATCGCCGAGGGACGGTTCCGGGACCAGATACTGCCCATCGAGCAGTCCACCCGCAAGGGCACCGTCGTCTTCGACCAGGACGAGCACGTGCGGAAGGACGTCACCCTGGCCAGCCTGGCGGCGCTCCGCCCCGCCTTCCTCGCCGAGGGCGGCACCGTCACCCCGGGCAACGCCTCGGGCATCAACGACGGCGCGGCGGCCCTGGTGCTGGCCGAAGCCAAGGCCGCGGCCCGCGCGGGCGCAACCCCCCTGGCCCGCGTCGCCGGCTGGGGCCTGGGCGGCGTCGACCCCGCCCTCATGGGCGAGGGGCCCATTCCCGCGGTCAAGGCCGCCCTGGCCTTCGCCGGCCTCAAGCTCTCGGACATCGACGTCATCGAATCCAACGAGGCCTTCGCGGCCCAGTCCCTCGCCGTGAGCCGGGGCCTCGATCTTGACCCGGCCAGGACCAACATCAACGGCGGCGCCATCGCCCTGGGCCACCCCATCGGGGCCACGGGCGCCATCCTGGCCGTCAAGGCCATCCACGAGCTCAACCGGACCAGGGGCCGCTATGCCCTGGCCACCCTCTGCATAGGCGGCGGACAAGGCATCGCCGCAATTTTCGAGCGGGTCTAGCAGACCCGGCACCGCGCAGCACCTGCAGTTCTCCCCTCCCCCTCCACGGATCCGGGTTCACCAACCCCATCCACCCTTTCAACGAAGGAGCCAGAATGAACGTCAAGCTCGCAATCATCGCCGCGTCGGTCGCAGCCACGACCCTCCCGGCCCAGACCCCGATCGCGGTCACGGGCGCCACCAACATCTCCATCTCGGGCCTGCTGTCGGTGGGCGTGAAGAACTCCTCCATCAGCCAGGGCAACGCTGCCGTCGGGCGCAACACCGCGACCGAGACCCACGTCGACGACAACACCTCGCGCCTGATCGTGGCGAGCAACTCGAAGATCGCCGACGGCTGGAACGTCCTGTTCCGCCTCGAGAGCCGCTTCACCCCCAACGTCCGGCCCGGTGACGCGCTCCTGCAGCCCCTGGGCGGCCCCCCCGCGGGCTACAGCGTCGGCGACGCCACCGGCTGGGCCGACGGCGACACCTTCGGCGGCGTCTCCTCCCCCTACGGCACCATCACCGTCGGCAAGTCGACCCTCTACTACACCGACACGATCTCCGCCGGCTACCTGGCCCCCGTCCTCGAGCAGCCCGGCGAGTCCTACCGGATCTGGGATGCCAACGGCCTGGCCTCCTTCAACATCCTGTCCACCTACAACACCGGCACCGTGACCAACGGCGTGCTCGCCCCCGCCACCCGCAACATCCTGGGCAACACCCGCTCCCGCAACGTCGTCCGCTACGACTCCGTCTATTTCAAGCCCGGCGCCGGCAACCTCCTCAACTTCTCCCTCGCCTGGTCCAAGAACGCCGCCGGCCCCCAGAACGTCTTCGTCTCCAACGCCAACGGCTCCACCTATGAAGGCGGCCAGACCGTCTACGCCAAGGCCGTCTTCAACGGCCACGGCTTCTCCGCTTCCGCCAGCTACCTCGACCAGAAGATGCAGGGCGTGCTCGCTTCCGCCCCCCTCACCGAGCTGAAGGCCACGCGCCTGGGCGTCTCCTACAAGATCCAGGGCCTCAAGTTCGGCGTCATCCTCGACGACACCAACATGATCAACGGCATCACCACCGGCACGGTCCTCTCCGACGCCAAGCGCACGGCCTTCGAAGTGCCCGTTTCCTACTCCTTCGGGGATCATGCCTTCTACGCCACGTACTCGGCCGCCGGCAAGACGTCCTCCCTCGACAAGACCGGCGCCAAGCAGCTGAACCTGGTCTACGACTACGCCATGACCAAGCGCGCCTTCATCGGCGTCTACTACACGAAGATCGACAACGACACCAACGCCTACTACCAGCCCTTCCTCACCGGCTACAGCCCCTTCGGCGGATCGGCCATCGCCAAGGGCGAAAGCTGGCGCCAGGTCGGCATCATCATGAACTACTGGTTCTAAACTAAACCCAAGCCCATCATCAGGAGGTTCCATGAAACTGAAGAGCATTCTCCTCGGCGGCCTCGCGGTCGCCATGGCCCTGGCGGCAGGCACCGTCTCGGCCCAGGACATCAAGATCGCCCACGTCTATGACAAGACGGGGGTCCTGGAGGCCTACGCCAAGCAGACCCAGACCGGTCTGATGATGGGCCTGCAGTACGCCACCAAGGGCACCATGATGGTCAACGGCCACAAGCTGGTGCTCATCGAGAGGGACAGCCAGGGCAAGCCCGACGTGGGCAAGTCCCAGCTGGCCTCCGCCTTCGCCGACGACAAGGCCGACATCGCCGTCGGCCCCACGTCGTCCGGCACCGCCCTGGCCATGCTGCCCGTGGCCGAGGAGTACAAGAAGATCCTCCTGGTGGAGCCGGCCGTGGCCGATTCCATCACCGGGGACAAGTGGAACCGGTACATCTTCCGCACCGGCCGCAACTCGTCCCAGGACGCCATCTCCAACGGCGTCGCCCTGGACAAGGAGGGCACCAACATCGCCACCCTGGCCCAGGACTATGCCTTCGGCAAGGACTTCGTCAAGGCCTTCAAGGGCGCCCTCAAGCACGCCAAGCTCGTGCACGAGGAATACCTGCCTGCCAACACCACGGACTTCACGGCCGGCGCGCAGCGCCTGTTCGACAAGCTCAAGAACCTCAAGGGCCGCAAGATCATCTTCATCAACTGGGCAGGGGCCGGCAATCCGTTCAAGATCGCGGACCTGGACCCCAAGCGCTTCGGCATCGAGATCGCCACCGGCGGCAACATCCTGCCGGCCCTCGCGGCCTACAAGCCCTTCCCCGGCCTGGAAGGCGCGGCCTACTACTACTACGAGATCCCCAAGAACCCGATCAACAAGTGGCTGGTCGACGAGCACATGAAGCAGTTCAAGACCCCGCCCGACTTCTTCACCGCCGGCGGCATGTGCGCGGGCCTCGCCGTCGTTGAAGCCCTCAAGAAGACCGGGGGCAACACCAACACCGAGAAGCTCATCGCCACCATGGAAGGCATGTCCTTCGAGACCCCCAAGGGCAAGATGACCTTCCGCAAGGAAGACCACCAGGCCATGCAGACCATGTACCACTTCAAGATCAAGGTCGATCCCAACGTCGCCTGGGCCATCCCCCAGCTCGTCCGCGAGATCAAGGCCGAGGAAATGAACATTCCCATCAACAACAAGCGCTAGGACGTACCGTGGCCGGTGGCGCGGGGGCCGACCCCTCCGCGCCACCGGTTACACTCAGGCATCCCGATCACCCACCCCATACGAGCGTCAATGACCTTCGCCCTTGAAACCCAAGATCTGACCATCCGGTTCGGCGGCCACGTGGCCGTCAACGCGGTGTCCTGCGGGTTCGCCCCCGGCACCCTGACAGCCATCGTCGGGCCCAACGGCGCCGGCAAGACCACCTACTTCAACCTCATCTCGGGCCAGCTCAAGGCCAGCTCCGGGAAGGTGTTCCTGCACGGGCAGGACATCAGCTCCACCTCGGCCCCCCAGCGGAGCCACCGCGGCATCGGCCGCGCCTTCCAGCTCACGAACCTGTTCCCCTACCTCACGGTCCTGGAGAACATCCGGCTGGCGGTGCAGTCGCGCGCGGGCCTGGGGCTCAACCTCTGGAGCATCTGGAGCAACCACAAGGAACTCATCGGCCGCGCCGAGGAGGTGCTGGAGACCGTCGCCCTCACCGGGAAGCGGGACTGGGCCGCCGCCGCGCTGCCCCACGGCGACCAGCGCAAGCTGGAGGTGGCCATCCTCATGGCCCTGGAGCCGGACGTCTTCATGTTCGACGAGCCCACCGCGGGCATGAGCGTGGACGAGGTGCCGGTGATCCTGGACCTCATCCGCGGCCTCAAGACGCGCAGCGACAAGACCATCCTCCTCGTGGAGCACAAGATGGACGTGGTGCGCGAACTCTCGGACCGCATCATCGTGCTGCACAACGGAGCCCTCGTGGCCGACGGCGCGCCGGCGGACGTGATCGCCTCGCCCATCGTGCAGGAAGCCTATCTGGGCATCGAGGTGGCCAAATGACGAACCCGCTCCTGCACCTCGAAGGGGTTCACACCCACATCGGCGCCTACCACATCCTCCAGGGGGTGGACCTCCAGGTCGCCCACGGCGAGATGACCGTCCTGCTGGGCCGCAACGGCGCCGGCAAGACCACCACCCTGCGCACCATCATGGGCCTCTGGAACCCCTCCAAGGGCTCCGTCAAGTTCGAGGGCCAGGACATCGGCGCCTTCCAGACCCCCGACATCGCCCGCCTGGGCATCGCCTACGTGCCGGAGAACATGGGCATCTTCGCCGACCTCACCGTGCGCGAGAACATGATCCTCGCCGCGCGCGGCGCCCGCCGCATCGAGGACGTGGACCAGAAGCGCCTGGACTGGATCTTCGGCCTCTTTCCGGCCATGAAGAAGTTCTGGCAGCATCCCGCGGGCCTCCTCTCCGGCGGCCAGAAGCAGATGCTCGCCGTGGCCCGGGCCATCGTCGAGCCCCGCAAGCTGCTGCTCATCGACGAGCCCAGCAAGGGCCTGGCGCCCGCCATCATCCAGAACATGATCTCGGCCTTCCGCGAGCTCAAGCAGACCGACACCACCATCCTGCTCGTGGAGCAGAACTTCAATTTCGCGCGGCAGCTCGGGGACCAGGTCGCCGTCATGGACAACGGCCGCGTCGTGCACGCGGGCACCATGGCCGCGCTGGCCGAGGACGAGAAGCTGCAGCAGAGCCTGCTGGGCCTTTCCCTGGGGGCCCATCAATGATCAAGGAGTGCAGATGAGTTCTCCCGCCACCACGGTCCCCGTCGCCGACGCCCTGCCGGCCGTCAAGATGGATCGCCTCCCCCTGCTGCTGGTGCCGGTCCTGGCGCTCGTGGCCCTGCCCTTGACCGGGTCCTTCTCCACCTGGGTGACCCTCACCTTCGCGGGCCTGGCCATGGGGATGATCATCTTCATCATCGCCTCGGGCCTCACCCTGGTCTTCGGCCTCATGGACGTGCTCAATTTCGGGCACGGCGTCTTCATCACCCTCGGGGCCTTCCTGGCCACCACCGTCCTGGGCTCCATGTCGGCCTGGACCGAAAGCGAGAGCCTGATCCGGAACCTGGGCGCCATCTTCCCGGCCATCCTCGTCGCCATGGTCGTGGCGGGCATCGTGGGCCTGGCTTACGAGCGCGTCATCATCCGTCCCGTGTATGGCCAGCCCCTCAAACAGATTCTCATCACCATGGGCGGCATGATCGTGGGCGAGGAGCTCATCAAGGTCGTGTGGGGGCCGGAGTCCGTGCCCCTGCCCCTGCCCGCGGCCTTCCGCGGCTCCCTCCTCTTCGGCGAGGCCGCGGTCGAGAAGTACCGCATCGCAGCCGTGGTGGTGGGCCTGGCGGTGTTCGCCATCCTGTACTGGGTCCTCAGCCGGACCAAGGTGGGCCTCCTGATCCGCGCCGGCGTCCACGACCGGGAGATGGTCGAGAGCATGGGCTACCGCATCAAGCGCCTGTTCATCGGCGTGTTCGTGGCGGGCTCCGCCCTGGCGGGCCTGGGCGGCGTGCTCTGGGGCCTCTACCAGCAGGGCGTGACGCCCCAGATCGGCAGCCAGGTCAACGTCCTGCTCTTCATCGTCATCATCATCGGCGGACTGGGCTCGGTGGGCGGCTGCTTCCTCGGGGCCCTCCTGGTGGGGCTGATGGCCAACTACACCGGCTTCCTCGCCCCCAAGGTGGCGCTCTTCTCCAACATCCTGCTGATGGTGCTCGTCCTGGTGTGGCGGCCCAGAGGGCTCTACCCGGTGGTGAACCGATGATCCTCAAAAGCCTCTTTTCCGGCGACATGCCCCGCAGCCGCGTGCTGACGGTTCTCCTCCTCCTCATCCTGGCCGGGCTCCTGCTCACGCCCTTCGTCTTCCCCGGCGCCAAGTCCATCAACGTCGCCGCCAAGATCTGCATCTTCATCGTGCTGGTGTCCAGCTTCGACCTGGTGCTGGGCTACACCGGCATCGTCTCCTTCGCCCACACGATGTTCTTCGGCATCGGCGCCTACGGCGTCGCCATCGCCCTGACCCACATGGGCCCCACCTGGGGCGCGGTGGCCGCGGGCGTCGCGGTGGCCCTCGTCCTGTCCCTGGTGCTCTCCCTGGTCATCGGCCTCTTCAGCCTCCGGGTGAAGGCCATGTTCTACGCCATGATCACGCTGGCCGTGGCCACCGCGTTCATGACGCTGGCCTCCCAGCTCTCGGACCTCACCGGCGGCGAGGACGGCCTCAGCTTCAAGGTGCCGACCATCCTGCAGCCCAGCTTCTCGCTGCGGGAGGCGCCCTTCCTGGGCGTGTCCCTGGACGGCAAGCTCATCTCCTTCTACCTGCTCATGGCCGTCACCATCGTGCTCTTCCTCGTCATGCTGCGCATCGTCAACTCCCCCTTCGGGCGGGTGCTGCAGGCCATCCGCGAGAACGAGTTCCGGGCCGAGGCCCTCGGCTACCGGACGGTGGTTTACCGTACCGTCTCCAACGTGCTGTCGGCCCTCTTCGCGACCCTGGCGGGGTGCCTGCTGGCCATGTGGCTGCGCTACAACGGGCCCGACACGTCGCTCTCCTTCGAGATCATGATCGACATCCTCCTGATGGTGGTCATCGGGGGCATGGGGACCATGTACGGCTCGGTGGTGGGCGCCACCCTCTTCCTGGTCGCCCAGAACTACCTGCAGGACCTCATGAAGCTCGGCAGCACCGCCGCCAGCGGCGTGCCCTTCCTGCGCAACCTCCTGGCCCCGGACCGCTGGATGCTCTGGCTGGGCCTCCTGTTCATCCTGAGCGTGTACAAGTTCCCCACCGGCATCGTCGGCAAGCTCAGGGCGAGGCTGCGGAGCGCCACATGAGCCTGGTCCGCCTGGAGACCGCAGGAGGCGTGGCCCGGGTCACGCTCTGCCGGAAGGGCATGCAGAACGCTCTCGTGCCCGAACTGCTGGAGGACCTCCTCCAGGTGCTGGGGCAGGTGCGGCACGACCCCGGCGCGCGGGCGGTGCTGCTTTCCGCCGAAGGCCCCGCCTTCTCCATCGGCGGGGACATGCGCCGCTTCCAGAAGGAGCGCGGAAACCTGCTGGCGTATTCCAGCCGCCTCGTGGGCCTGCTCAACGAGGCCATCCTGGCCCTGGTCGAGCTGCCCCAGCCCGTGGTGGCCGCCGTGCACGGCGTGGTCACCGGCGGGTCCCTGGGCCTGGTGCTGGCGGCGGACCTGGTCTACCTGGCCCCCCGGGCCGTATTCAAGGCCCACTACACCACCGCGGCCTTCGGCCCCGACGGCGGCTGGACGGCCCTCGTGCCCCGCCTGGCGGGCCTGCGCCGCGCCGCCTCGGCCCTCCTGCTCAACCGCACTGTCCGGGCCGAGGACGCGGTGGAGTGGGGCCTGGCCACGGCCGAAGCCCCCGCCGACACCCTCCTGGAGGTCGCCGGGGCCGCCGCGGCCCGGCTGGCATCCTTTCCCGCCGGCACCCTGCGGGCCGCCAAGGACCTGCTTTGGGGGGACCGCACCTCCCTCGCCGCGGGCCTCGAGGCCGAGCGCAGGCACTTCCTGGAACTGGTGGCGCAGCCGGCCGCCATGGAGGGCGTCGACGCCTTCCTCCGCGATTTCCACGACTACCCGCAGGGCGACGACTAGGAGCGCACCATGCTCATCCCCGACTGGCTCTTCCGGCAGGCCCAGCAGTTCCCCCACCAGACGGCGCTCGAAGACCTGCATTCCGGGCGCACCGTCTCCTACCTTGAGCTGGACGAGCGCGCCAGCCGCTGCGCCGAGTTCTTCCGCGACCAGTGGCGCCTGCAGCCCGGGGACCGGGTGGCACTCCTGGCGCACAACTCCGCCGAGTACGTGGAGATCCTCTACGGCTGCGCCAAGGCCGGCCTCATCCTGGTGGGCCTCAACTGGCGCCTGTCCCTGGACGAGCTGAAGGCCATCGTGGACGACGCCAAGCCGGCCGCCCTCGTCTACGGCCCCGAGTTCCAGGCCAGCGGCGAGGCCCTGGTGGCCACCTTCGGCCTGGAGCGCGGCATGGCGCTGGCCCGCGGGTACGAGCCCGCCCTCGCCACCGCCAGCGGCGCCCGCATCCGCATGGGCTGGCGCGGCCACGACGACCCGTGGTACCTCCTCTACACCGCCGGCACCACCGGCAAGGCCAAGGGCGTCGTCCAGACCTTCGGGATGTGCTTCACCAACTGCGTGAACATCATGGTCCACGCCGGGATCCGCCGGGACGACGTCCTGCTGGCGGTCCTCCCCTTCTTCCACACCGGCGGCCTGAACCTCTACATGAACCCCATGCTCATGGTCGGCGGCACCACCGTCATCATGCGGCAGTTCGACGTGGACCGGACCCTGGACCTCCTGGGCGGCCGGATCACGGTGATGTTCGGCGTGCCGGCCATCTACCTGTTCCTGAGCCAGCACCCGAAGTTCGCTTCCACCGACTTCTCCCGGGTCCGCTCCTGGGGCGCCGGCGGGGCCCCCATGCCCAAGGCCGTGCTCGAGGCCTACTTCGCCAAGGGCGTGACCATCTGCTTCGGCTTCGGGATGACGGAAAGCAGCCCCACGGTGTTCCTCACCGACGAGGACACCGCCCGGAAGAAGATCGGCACCGTGGGCCTGCCCGTGATGTACATGGAGGCCAAGGTGGTGGACCCCGCCACCCGGGAGACCCTGGGCACGGGTGGACGCGGCGAGATGCTCCTGCGCGGCCCCGGCATCACCCCCGGCTACTGGAACAACCCCGAGGCCACGGCGAAGTCCTTCGAGGACGGCTGGCTGTGCACGGGCGACGTGGCCTACGTGGACGAGGACGGCTGCTTCTACATCGTGGACCGCACCAAGGACATGTACATCTCCGGCGGCGAGAACGTCTACCCCGCCGAGGTGGAGAACGTGCTCTACCAGCTGGAGTGCGTCGCGGAGACCGCCGTGATCGGCGTGCCCGACGCGAAGTGGGGGGAGGTGGGCAAGGCCATCATCGCCCTGAAGCCCGGGGCGGAGCTGACCGCCGACGCGGTCGTCGCCCACTGCAAGGCCCACCTCGCCGGCTTCAAGGCCCCCCGGCACGTGGCGTTCGTCCCCGCCCTCCCCAGAAACGCCCTGGGCAAGGTGGACAAGGCCGGATTGAGGCGGGATTTCGGAGGACTCGCATGACCATCGGACTTTCTGCATCCTACAAGCGGGTCCTCATCCAGGAGGACTTCGACCGCTTCGCGCGGCTCAGCCGCGACGACAACCCCATCCACGTGGACCCGGCCTTTGCCGCCACCAGCCACTTCGGCGCCACCGTGGCCCACGGCATGATGCTCTACGGCTGCATCGCCAAGGCCCTGGGCGAGCTCATCCCCGGCCCCGGGGCCGTGCAGCTCGAGCAGACCCTGATGTTCCCCAACGGCACCCACACCATGGAGCCCATCACCGTGAGCCTCTCGGTGGAAGGCGAGGCGGACGGCATCCTCGACATCGCCACCCTCGTCACCAAGCCCGGCCCCGACGGCGCCCCCGTGCCCTCCGCCATCGGCCGCACCCGGGTGGTGCCCCTGGACGTGCCGGTGCCCAGCCCGGACCTGGCCTCCCCCTCCGCCGAACCCGGTGACCGCGCCTTCTATGGCCTGACCCTCGGCGATTCCGTGCACGACACGCGCACCTTCACCGAGGCCGACCTGGCCGAGTACGGCGACCTCACCGGGGACCGCAACCCCCTCTTCCGGGACGACGCCTACGCCCGGTGCCGCGGCTTCGAAGGCCGCGTCATCCCCGGCCCCCTCCTGGGCGGCATGTTCTCCGACCTGCTGGGCACGCGGCTCCCGGGCCGCGGAACCGGCTGGATGAAGCAGTCCCTGCGCTACCCCGCCCCCGCCTACCCCGGCGAGCCCCTCACCGCCACGGTCACCATCACCCGGCTGCGTGCGGAAAAGGAGCTGGTGAACCTGTCCACCCGCGTGACGGCCCCCGGCGGCCGCGTGGTCTGCGACGGGGAGGCCCTGGTGCTGGTGCGCAATCTGGAAAACAAGGGCTGACCTGTGACCAAGTTCCCTTACGGTGGCCCGCCACAGGTCTATCCTGGGAAGTGAGGGAAGGCGTCCGGGCAGCCAGCAGGACATCCCCCCAACCATCTCCGGCTCCCCGCGCCCTCCCCAGGGAGGCGGTCATGATGTTGCACGTGCGGGTATCCCGGGTGGACGACTACGCCGGCGAACTCACCCAGGGCCTGAGGAAGCTGGAAGCCGAACGGGCCCGGGGCGTCCTCAGCCGAGAGGAACAGGAGGACTTCCTCCAGGACCTCGCCAAAGCCATCGACAGGAACGACTTGCGCCCCATGCGCACCCGGTCCCTCCTGGACCTCCTCCTGGCCGCCTTGACGGCCGTTGCCGCCGCCCTCCTGTCCTGGAAGCTGCCGGAGGACCACCTCCCCCACGGCGTGCTCCTGGCGCTCTGCGTCCTGAGCCTGGGCATGGCCGTGTGGCGCTACCGCCTCTTCCACCGGAGGCAGCTCCACGACCGGAAGTGGCTCCACCACCTGCAATCCGCCGTGGCCGCGGGCGGGACCATTTTCGATTAATTCTATTAAGCTTTCCTCGGCTACCGCCATTTCTCGAATTTTGGAGTCGGCCTCCTGCTCAACGTCCGGAACTGGCCGCTCAAGGATGGAGGAATCAAGCGCCTGATCAACACAAGGCGTTGATCCTGGAATTCGTACTCCCCCTTACGCAAGCCTTCCCATCCGGCCTGCCTGGAAATCCTCGAACGCCTGCTGGATCTCCTCCTGCGTGTTCATCACGAACGGCCCGTAGTTGGCGATGGGTTCCCGGATGGGCTCCCCGGCCAGCAACATGAGGCTGACGGGCCCGGCGGCGGCCACGGCGAGCGTGTCCCCCTCCCCCAGCAGCGCCACGGAATCCGCGGGCACCTCCCGGCCTTCGATGGTCACGGAGCCCTTCAGGGGCACGACGGCCGCCGTCCAGCCCGCCGCCACCGGCTGCTCGAACCGGGCGCCGGCCTCCAGTTCCAGATGGGCGTAGGCGATGCGGGCCGGGGTGACGGCCGGACCGGTGACGCCGGCCCATTCCCCCGCAAGAACGCGGATGCGGCCGCCGGGAATCGCCACCCAGGGCATGCTTTCGGGCTGCAGGTCCGTGTAGCCCGGGGCCGACCCCTTGTGGGCCTTGGCCAGGTTGATCCAGAGCTGCACCCCTTCGATGGGCCCGCCGGTCTCCAGGTGCTCGGGCACCGGCATCTCCTCGTGCACGATGCCCGACCCGGCGTTCATGAGCTGGGCGCCCCCGGGCCGCAGGAGGCCCGATCCGCCCGTGCTGTCCCGGTGCCGGAAGGCGCCCTGGATGAGGTAGGTGAGGGTCTGGAAGCCCTTGTGGGGATGGGGCGGGAACCCCGCGTCCGTGCCCGGGGCCAGCACCATGGGCCCGAAGTGGTCCATGAGGAGGAAGGGATCCAGGGCGCGGAAGGCGTCGGCCCCGCGCTGCCCGCGGCCCGGCACCAGCCTTGTCAGGGGGACGCGGTTGCCGTCCTCCGTGGGCTGGCCGGGGACCAGGGCGGAGACAGTCCGGTTGGCCATGGCAGCCTCCTAGAGGTTCTTGTGGGTGCCGTCGCAAAGCGGCTTGGTGCCGCTGTGCTTGCAGGCGCAGAACCACTTGTCGCCCGTGACGTCGGCCGTGTAGGCCACGGGCGTGAAGCCGGTGCCCCGATGGGACCCGTCGCACATGGGCTGGGTCCGGCTGTTTCCGCAGGCGCACCAGTGGTAGGTCTTGCCGGCCTCCACGGCGACCTTGATGGGGGCCTTCCGGGCGATGGTGGGTTCGGGCATGGGGGACTCCTCAGATGGGTAACCTTTGGCCGAGGAGGAAAGAATGGACCCCTTGGAGGCGGACGCCAAGGCCCAGCTTTACCGTAAGCTGTAAGCATATGGAGATGCAGGTGATGGAATCAGCAGACCCTTCCGCCGGGGCCGCGGAACGCCGGCGGACCCTGGCGGTGGCCTTCGCGGGCTTCAGCGCGTTCCTCGGGCTCTACGTGACCCAGCCGCTCCTGCCCATGTTCGAGCACCTCTTCAAGGCCAGCAAGGCCACGGTGAGCCTCACGCTCACCGCCTCCACCCTGGGCGTGGCCATCGCCGCCCCCCTCATCGGCTCCGTGGCGGACCGCCTCGGGCGCAAGCGGGTCATCGTCGGCTCCGCGGGTCTGCTGACCCTGGCGACCCTCCTGTCCGCCACCTCCACCGGGCTGGGGTCGCTCATCCTCTGGCGGTTCTTCCAGGGCCTGTTCACCCCCGGCGTCTTCGCCGTGACCGTGGCCTACGTGCAGGAGGAATGGGCCGGCGGCGCCGTGGGCCGGGCCCTGTCCATCTACGTCACCGGCACCGTCATCGGCGGTTTCACGAGCCGCATCGTCTCCGGGATCATCGTCTCCCACTGGCACTGGCAGTGGGCCTTCGTGGCGACCGGCGCCATGGTGGGCGCCTCCGCCCTGGTGCTGCAGGCCTGGCTTCCCAGGGAGAGCCGCTTCGCCGGCCGCGCCCGGGGCCAGTCCCTGGCCGCCGGCGCCGCCGCGCACTTCGCCAATCCCCGTCTCGTGGCCACCTTCGCCGTGGGCTTCGGCGTGCTGTTCACGCTGGTGGCCACCTTCACGTACGTGACCTTCCACCTGGCCGGCCCCCCCTTCCACCTGGGCCCCCTGGGCATCAGCCTCCTGTTCTGCACCTACCTCTTCGGCGCCGCCGTCACCCCCCCCTGCGGCCACATCATCGACCGCTACGGCCAGCGGGCCGCCCTGGCCCTGGCCATGGGCACGGGCGCCGCTGGAATGGTCCTGACCCTCGTGCCCAGCCTCTGGGTGGTCATCGCGGGCCTGGCGCTTTGCTGCTCCGGCGTCTTCGTGGCCCAGGCCTGCAGCACGAGCTTCATCGGCATGACCGCCGGCAGCAACAAGGCCCTGGCCGTGGGCCTCTACGTCACCTGCTACTACATCGGCGGAAGCGCCGGGGCGGAGCTGCCGGGGTTCCTGTGGAGGTTCGGCGGATGGCCGGCGTGCGTGGGGCTGGTGATCCTGGTGCAGCTGCTCACGATCTGGATCACGCGGGTGTTCTGGGATGTGCGCAGGGGGGGACGGGGGGAGGCCTATCCGCTGGAAGGCTGACTCAGGGCCTGAAGGACCGCCAGGGCCTCCCCGGCCCGGTCCACGGGAACGAAAAGATGGTCGTGGCAGGCACCGGCCACCACGTTGCAGCTGATGCCGGCCGCGGCGAGGGCGGTGGCCACGGCCGCTGTGAGCCCCACGGCGTGGAGGTCGGAGGTCACGGTGAGCGTGATCCAGGCGGCGCGGAACAGGATCGGCAGGCCCGCGCGGAGCGCCTGCCCCTCCTCCGCGATGAGGGTGAGCCCTTCCCGCTCCCGGAAGGTGGCGATGGCGTCCAGGTCCGGGACGGGCCCCGGAACGGAAACGAAGACGAAGACGCCCTCATGGAGTTCGGGGTCCATGGAACGAAGCAGTTCGTCGAGATCGGAGACGGGTCGGCCCATGCCCCAGTGTGCGCCGGAGGGCCGGCGTGAACAAAAAAACGAATTGCAATAGTTTGGTCACACATCTGCTCCAGTCTTCGCCATCGGCCGGATCTCAGCCTCCAATTGACCTGGAAGTCGAATCCTGGGGGCATCCACCGCCCCGCGGCCCAAATCCCCCCATGGACCCGGGTTACAATGAACCCGAAGGTTCTGGCCCGGACCAGGGCGGCCCGCAACGGGCGACAGGGGATCAACCGGCCATCCCATGGCGACCAGCACCCGAGGAGGTTCATTTGTTCAATGTGTTTTCAAGGCAGTTCTGGTCATACATGTTCACCTCGGACCTCGCCATCGACCTGGGGACGGCCTCCGTGCTCGTCCACACCCGGCAGGCCGGGCGCATCGTGATCTTCGAGCCCTCCATCGTCGCCCTCAACACCCGCACCCACGAAGTCGAGGCGGTGGGGGACGAGGCCAAGCAGCTGCTCGGGCGGACACCCCAGGGGGTGCACACCATCCGGCCCATGAAGGACGGCATGATCTACGAAGTGGACGCGGCCGAGAAGATGCTGGCCGCGTTCATCCAGAAGGCCCGGCCCCGGCGCACCTGGGCCCGGACCCGGATCGTGGTGAGCATCCCCCCCATGGCCCACCAGGTCGCCCGGCGCGCCATGAAGCAGGTCTGCTACGACGCCAAGGCCAGCGAAGTCTTCCTGGTGGACCAGACCATGGTGGCCGCCATGGGGGCGGGGATCGCCATCAACGAGAAGCGCGGCTGCATGATCGTCGATATCGGCGGCGGCACCACGGACGTGGCGGTCATCTCGTTCAACGGCAAGGTCTTCTCGGATTCCATCGGCATCGCCGGGGACGAGATGGACGATGCCATCAACCGCTACATCTTCGAAAAATACAATCTACTCATATCCGCCACGGCGGCGGAGCAGGTCAAATGGGGCCTCGGCTCGGCCTACCCGTCCACGACGGCCCGGACCATGGCCATCGCGGGGCGGGACCAGTTCGAGGGCCTGCCCAGGACCATCACCCTGACCGAAGCGGAAATCATGGAGGCCCTGGCCGAACCCATCGCCGCCATCGTCGGCCTGGTGCGCAAGGCCCTCCACGAAACGCCCCCCCAGCTGGCAGCCGACCTGGTGGACCGCGGCATCTGCCTCACCGGCGGCGGCTCCAAGATCCAGGGCCTGGACATCCGCCTCAGCAAGGAGACCCACCTGCCCTGCTACCGGGCCGAGAACCCCGAGACGGCCGTGGTGCGGGGCACCGCCATGCTCCTGGAGGACATCCCCTTCCTGAGGCGGATCCAGATACGGGAATAGCCCGGGATCCACGCCCACCATCCCTGACCGGATCCTGCTATCCTTTTCAAGTCCAATCCTAGCAAGCGAGGAGGAGCGGGCGCCTTGGCCGGCGAATGGGCCGTGGACGATGGACAGCGACCCGCAGGGGTCCCGATCCATCCCGTGCGTATGGGCGATGGAGGAGTGCCTGGTATGGCAAGGATCATGGTGGTGGACGACAACCCGATGGCGCGCCTCTTCGTGGCCAACAGCCTCCGGCCCCTGGGCCACGAGGTGGAGGTCGTGGAACCCAGCTGCCTCTATGAAGTCTTCAAGGCTCTGCACGAGAACCCGCCCGACCTGCTCATCACGGACCTGGTCATGCCCCTCTGCCCGGGCCTGACCCTGCTGCGCTTCTGCCTGGAGGACGCCCACCTGGACAAGCTGAGGATCGTCGTCCTCACCAGCGACGGCGACCGGGACCTGGGCCAGTTCCTTCAGAAGTGCGGCAACATCCATTACATCGCCAAACCCGTCTCCCCCGCCGTCCTGGCCCAGGACGTGGCGCGGTTCCTTGACGGGACCCTCGTGCTGAACCACGGCTGGGACCTGGCCTGCCAGGGCGTGGTGGCGGTGGTGGACGACAGCCGCATGACCCGGGCCTACCATTCCAGCTGCCTGCGCAAGTTCGGCTTCCGCCCCGTGGAGGTGGACCCCAGGGAACTCCTCGCCACCCGGCGCGCCCTGGAGGAGCTCCGGCCCGACCTGATCCTCCTGGACTACCAGATGCCCGCCTTCAACGGAGACGCCCTGCTGCGCGCCATCCGCGCCACCGGGACGCTCAAGGACACCCCGGTGCTCGTGGTGACCAGCCACCAGGGGGCGGAAATGGAAAGCCGCCTGGAGAGCTTCATGGGTGTCGGGATCGCCAGCAAGCCCGTGTCCGTCGACGATCTTTTCGTCCGGGTGAAGGAGATCCTGGCCGCGCCGGTGGCCTAGGCCGCCTTTTCCAGGGTCACCTGCGCCTGGATGGCGCTGCGGACCAGGTCCAGGTGCTTCTTGAGGTCGGTGCCGTCGCGGCCCAGGTTCTGGAGGGTCGTGACCTTCACCCGCGCGGTGATCTCGCCCGTGGACGGGTTCTGGCGGACGTCGAGCTGGACCGAGCCCCACAGCGTCTCCTGGGAGGACTCCACCGGCTCCGCCAGGCGGTAGCCCTTGGGGACCACGAGCGTGCTGGTGGCCTCCTGGATGCCTCGGTAGGGCAGGAGCACCGGCTCCTCGCGAGGTTCGGCCAGGCCGGAGGGCAGACGCAGGTCGGAGGCCAGGCCCGGGAACAGCCTGCAGGTCAGGGTGGCGCCCGGATTCAGGGCCACGGTGCCCTCGGCGGTGCAGGCCAGGGGCTTGCTCACGTCGACGGCGTCGGCCACCGCCACCTTGGCCACGGCCAGTCCCGCCTTCTCCAGGGCCTGCTTGAACCAGGCTTCACGTTCGGCGGGGGCCTTGGGGCCCAGGACGTTCCGGGCCAGGAACGCCGATGAGCCCGTGAACCGGGCCTCCAGGTCGACCTTGGCCTCCTTGCCGGTGGCGTCCACCCGGATGACCCAGGCGCGCCGGCTGGCCTCGGCCGGCATGGCGCTGATCTCGCCGATGCGGGTCTTCCAGGTGGTGGCGTCGATGATCATGGCCTTGGTGTCCTGGAAGTGGGGCGAGACTTCGCCCGGAGGCAGCATGCGGTTGGTCGGATCCAGCCAAAGCACCGGCTGGCCCGCCTCGGCCACGCCCAGCAGGTTCTGGGTGAACTGGAAGGGCGTGCGCAGATCGGGATCCACCATCCACCCGCGGCGATCGGCGACCATGCCCACCTGGACCGGGATCTTTTCGTCGGCCAGCAGGCAGAACAGCAGCCTGGTGATGCCCTTGTTGTCCACGTAGCCGGTCTTCGCCATGTAGTTCAGGGTGGAAACCCGGTTGTCGTCCATGGAGTACTTGATGCTGCTGTCGCCGGCCCCGGCCAGGGTGGAGGTCACCGGACCCGAGCCCGTGATGGACCCGTTCATCGGATCGTAGAACCGCGCCGAACCCAGGGCCAGCTTGCCCTCGTCCATGTTGTTGCGGTCGAAGAAGCCCGCCTTCTCGCCGAAATTCAACTGGTCCAGGTTCACGGTACGCCGGTTGAGCCGCTCGGCGATCTCCTTGGCCCGGGCCCTGGGCCCGCCGGAGAGGCCCGCCCGCAAAGCCTCCGACCAGCGCCGGTAGGGCTCGCCCTTGTCCAGGAACTTCAGGTACCAGGCCTGGTAGTACAGTTCGGTGACCTTGTCCCAGTATTCGGCCGAGGGCACATCGTGCTGCAGGTAGGAGACGCTGGGAATGGGCCGGCTGACCGCCACCCGGGGCGCCGGACGCAACGACCGGTTGGCGAAGGGCGCGGGCGGATAACCCGGCACGTTGCGGAACGTGAAGGTGGCGCCCATGGAGGTCGAGCCCTCCTCCATCTCATGGCCCCCCGGGGTCGAGAAACTGAGCGACCAGAAGAACTCATTGGACCGCTGCACGATGGCGGTCCGGGTGGGGTAGGCCGAGCCCAGGCTCCACCACCAGAAATTGCCGCAGCGCCTGGGAAGATAGCCGATGCCGCCGAGAGGCTTGCGGATCTGCACGGCCTGGCCGTAGGCGGTCTGTTCGCGCCAGGCCAGGTCCACCACGCAGTCGGTGGTCACGCCCGGGGGCACCAGCACCTCTTCCAGCGTTTCACCGTCCTCCGCGGACGCCTCCTTGCGCGACAGCATGTCCTTGCGCTTGCCCACGGCCTTCACCTTGCCGTCGGGATAGGTCACCTGGGCTTCCATGGATAGCAGCAGCTCGGGCACATCCCTCAGCTCCGCCGCCGCCAGTCCCGCGGCGCCGACGATCCGCACCCGCAGCGTCGTGTCGATCCAGCCCGGCTGGAAATCCAGCTTGCGCTCCACGATCACGGCCCCCTTGGCCGCAACCTCCGGATCCGCCTTCAAGGCCCAGACCTCGGGGGGTATGGGCGGCCATTTGGCCTCAAGCAGAGGGCCGCCACCAAGACCAAGAAGCAAAAGCAGGATTACCGGTTTCAAGGCTGCCTCCTGAACATCCAGGGGGTGGACCGGGACCCAGTCCACTCGGATCGGTTATGGGGTTTAGGTACCAGGATGCCACATTTCGCCCCGCCTTCCCCCCAAGGTTCCCGAAGGGACCCGGGCCCGTGGAGGAATCGTCGCGCCGGGGCGAGACACCGGCCCCGAATCGCTGGATCATGTATCCAATGGAAACGTCCCCCGATCCCCTCCCCCCGCAGCCGCCCCCCCCCGCCCAGGCCCGGTCATCCTTCGGCCAGGTTGCGGAACTGCTCGACATGATCAAGTTCGAGCACACCGTCTTCGCCCTCCCCTTCGCCCTCCTGGGCGGCCTGGCCACCTACCGCGGCACGCCGCCCCTGGAAAAGGTCCTCCTCATCCTCCTGGCCATGGTGGGCGCCCGCACGGCCGCCATGACCTTCAACCGCCTGGCGGACGAGGACCTGGACGCCGAGAACCCCCGCACCGCCTCCCGGGCCCTGCCGGCCGGACGGGTGACCCGGGCCGGCGCCTACGCCCTCCTGGGGACCGCCATCATCGTTCTCTGCCTGGCGGCAGGCCGGCTCGGCCCCCTGCCCTGGAAGCTGGTGCCCGTGGCCCTGCTCATCACCCTGGGCTACTCCTTCTGCAAGCGGTTCACGGCCTTCGCCCACGTGGTCCTGGGGCTGAGCCTCGCCGGCGCGCCCCTGGGAGCCTGGATCGCGGTGAACGGGTCGGTGGACGAACCCGTGGTGTACCTGGCCCTGGGCGTCCTCACCTGGACCGCGGGGTTCGACATCATCTACGCCCTCCAGGACCTGGACTTCGACCGGGGCCGCGGCCTCCATTCCGTGCCCAGCCGCCTGGGGCCGGGCCGGTCCCTGGCCCTGTCGCGGCTCCTGCACCTGGTGGCCATGGCCTCCTGGGCCGTCTTCAACGTCCAGATGGAGGCCCACGTGCTGCCCTGGCTGGGCTGGTGCATCGTGGGCGGCATCCTCCTGCGCGAGCAGTGGGTGGTGCGCGGAGCGCGCCTCGACCGCATCGACCACGCATTCTTCACACTCAACAGTCTGGTGGGCCTCATCTTTTTCACCGGGTACGCCGCGGAGTGGTTCATCGGCAGGGCGATGCCCTGACCCGCCCGGGAAACCGCGCTCGACATGGGCCTGGAACCCAAGTAGGGTAAGAGTTCTATGACGAAAAAGACCGTCCAGCGCAGGGGTCTGAGACTGAGCCGGCCCGATTCGGAGCAGTTCCTGACGGTCATGTTCGTCTTCGCCCACCGCACCTTCCGGTGGTCCCTGGAGCGCCGCATCCTCGTGCGCATCCTGGCCACCGTGGCGGGCATCTGGGCCGTGGCCATGATCGGGGCCTCGTACGGCCTCTGGGCCACCAAGAGGCTCATGAGCTTCACCCAGCTGCAGCGGGAGACCTACACCCAGAAGGAGCAGCTGCGGGAGAGCCTCAACCAGGCCCAGGCCCTGGACGACGAGATCACCACCCTGCGAAAGCAGATGTCCGACCTCCTGAAGCTCCTGGATCCCAAGAACCCCACCCCCACCATCCAGCCCGCCCCCGGCGCCCCCAAGGCCGCCCCCAGCAGCCAGAAGCTCAGCGAGCTCCGCCAGGACCTGGAGCGCACCTCCGCCCAGGCCCACATCCTGCGCGCCAAGATGGACCCCATCATCGACCGGTGGAACCACACGCCCTCCATCCCCCCCACCGCCGGCTACCTCAGCTCCGGGTTCGGCATCCGCCTGAGCCCCTTCTCCCGGGTCAACGAGCAGGGCGACGGCCTGCTCGGCTACCACTCCGGATTCGACATCACCAACGCCGAAGGCACCCCCATCCAGGCCACGGCCGATGGCGAAGTGGTGGAGGCGGGGTGGATGGACCGCTACGGCAACGGCGTGGTCATCGCCCACTCCAACCACGTCGAGACGCTCTACGCCCACATGAGCCGCGTGAGGGTGAAAAGGGGACAGAAGGTCTCCCGTGGGGATATCCTGGGGGACATGGGACGCACGGGTAACGCCACCGGCGTCCACCTTCACTACGAAGTGAGGCTCAACGGCAGGCCCGTGAATCCCCAGCCCTACATGCGCCTCCAGCGCGAATGGCTGAAGGGTCTGCGCTAAAGAGGAGAGTTCCCCATGTTCAGCGAGAAGAAGCGCCCCGAGCCCGCCCAGGCCGTCCACACGCTTCTGGGCAAAGGCACGCTCTGGAAGGGCGAAGTGGTGGCCGGCCAGAACAACCTGCGCATCGAAGGCACCGTGGAAGGCACCATCACCAGCGAAGGCGAAGTGACCATCGCCCCCAGCGGCATGGTGCGCGGCACCATCCTGGCCAAGCACCTCATCGTCACCGGCAAGGTCGAGGGCGTCTTCAAGATCGTCGAGTGCCTCGAGATCCACGGCACCGGCTGCGTCGAGGGCGAAGTGGAGCTGGGCTCCCTGGTGGTGGACGAGGGCGGCACCCTCCAGGGCACCTGCACCCGCCGCGGCGTGGCCAGGTCCACCAGCGCCGCCCCCGCCGCCGAGCCCGTCTCCGCGCTGCCCCTGCCCCCTCCCGGTCCCGGCCGCAGCCTCGAGCCCATCCCGGAGCGCCACCCCTTCCCCGCCGCCAACGGCGCCCCGGTGCCGGACCCCTTCGCCAAGGTCTTCGAGAACAAGACCAAGGCCTGAGCCGGACCGGCGCAACGAAAAGCCCCCGTTTCCGGGGGCTTTTCGTTGTCCGGCTGCGACCCCGGGGCTAGCGCTTGGCGCCGCTGAGGTTCGCGCCGTGCAGGTTGGTGTCGGTGAGATCGGTCTCGCGCAGGTCCGCGCCGCCCAGGTGGGCGCCGCTGAGCTTGGCCTGGGACAGGTTGGCCCGCACCAGGTTGGCCCCGCTGAGGTTGGTCCACACCAGGTTGGCCCCGCTGAGGTTGGCGCCGCTGAGGTTGGCGCCGTCCATGGCCGCGTCGATGAGGTTGCAGAAGCGCAGGTCCGCGTTGGCCAGGTTGGTGCCGCTGAGGTTGGCGCCGCTGAGGTTGGCCCGGTCCAGGTAGGCGTCCCGCAGCACGGTCTCGCGCAGGTCCGCGTTGGCCAGGTTCGCGCCGTCCAGGTTGGCGCCCTTGAGGTTGGTGCCCACCAGGGTGGTCTTGCGCAGGTCCACGCCGCGCAGGTCCGCCCACACCATGGAGGCGTTGGACAGGTTCGCGTTGAGGAGGTTGGCCTCGTTGAGGTTGGCCTGGTAGAGATCCGCGCCCGAGAGGTTGGCGCCGGTGAGGTTCGCGTTGCTGAGGTTGGTGCGGTACTCGCCCCAGGACTCGGTGGGCAGCGAGGCCAGCTTGGCGCCCTCCAGGTTGGCCCGCTCGAAGTTCACGCCCAGCAGGTTGGCCCCGCTGAAGTCCGCCTGGGAGAGGTCCGCGTCGGCCATGTTGGCGCCGCTGAGGATGGTGCCGATGGCGTGGGCGCCCCGGAGGATCGCGCCGTTGAGGTTCACGGAGGCCAGCTTGGCGCCGTCCAGGATGGCGTTGGTGAGGTCGGCGCCCTTCAGGTCGAAGCCGCTGAGGTCCACGCCGCTGAGGTTCACGCCCTTGAGGATCGCGCGGTCCAGCTGCGCGTCCTTGAGGTTGGCCCAGCTGAGGTTCGCGCCGCTCAGGTTGGCGCTGAGGATCACGCCCTGGAGATCGGTGGTGCTGAGGTTGGCGGTGGTGAGGTCCGCGCCGCAGAGGTTCGCGCTGCGCAGGTCGTCGCCGTGGAGGTCCGCGCCGGTGAGGTTGGTGCCGCCCAGCTGGGTCTCCTCCAGGTTCGCGCCCACCAGCACGGCGCCGGTCATGTTGGCGCCCTCCAGGTTGGCCGCGGAGAGGTCCGCGCCGGAGAGGTCGGCCCTGCGGAGGTCCCGCTCGCCCAGGTTCACGCGGCGGAGCTTGGCGCCCACGAGGATGGCCTCGCAGAGCACCGCGCCCTCGAGCATCGCGCCGCTGAGGCTGGCGCCCGTGAGGTTCGCGCCGGTGAGGTTCGCGCCCACGAAGCTGATCTCCCGCAGGTCGGCCCCGTTGAGGTCCGCGCCGTGGCAGTCCGCGCCGCTGAGCACCGCGCCCGCCAGGAGCGCCGAGGAGAGGTTGGCCCGCACCAGCATGGCGCCCGTGAGGTTCGCGCCCGAGAGGTCCGCCCCGTGCAGGTCCGCTTCGCTGAGCACCGCGCCTTCGAGCGTGGCGTGCCGCAGCACAGCCGCGCTGAGGTTCGCGCCCGAGAGGTTGCCCTGGTTGAGGTTGATCCCGCGCAGGTTGGTGCCCGAGAGATCCGCGCCGCTGAGGTTGGCGCCGGTGAGGTCGGGGATGTCGCCCTTGTCGTACTGCAGGATGTCCAGGAACCGCATCACCGCGCCCGACAGGTTCGACCCGCCCAGGTTCGCGCCGCGCAGGTTGGCCCGGCTCAGGTTCGCCTTGCCGAGATCGGCCGTGGTGAGGTTGGCCAGGTGGAGGTCCGCGTCCGTGAGGTCCGCGCCCGAGAGGTTCGCCCGCACCAGGCTCGCGCCGCCCAGCACCGCCGCCGTGAGGTTGGCCCCCACCAGCGTGGCCCCGTTGAGCGAAGCGCCCAGCAGCGCGGTCCGGGAAAGGTTCGCGCCCTCCAGGTTGGCCCCGTCCAGCACCGTCTGCCGCAGATCCGCGCCGCTGAGGTCGGCCCCGCGCAGATCCTTGCCCGAGAGGTCCACCCCGCTGAAGTTCACGCCCGCCAGGATCGCCCCCGTGAGCACCGCCCCGCGCATGTTCGGGATGGTCGTGGCGTCGTACTGGTGGATGTCGAAGAAGCTCAGATCGCACTTCGTGAGGTTCGCGCCGCTGAGGTTCACGCCCTTGAGCTGCGCCCGGCTGAGGTTCGCCCCCTCCAGATCCGCCTCGTCAAGGTTGGCCAGCCGCAGGTCCGCCCCCGCCAGGTCCGCCCCCCGCAGGATCGCCGAGTTCAGCACCGTCCCCGCCAGGTTCGCCTCCGACAGGTTGGCCCCCGACAGATCGAACCCACGCAAGTCCAGCCCGCTGAGGTCGGTACGCTGGAAGCTTTTCCCCGACTTGAGGATGAAGACCACTTCCTTACGTGTCAGCTCGCTCATTGAACTTCCTTTGCAGCATTTGGGTTTTCTTCAAACGTGGAACAAGCCGACGATTCACGCCATCACTACGCCTGCGCTGTATCAGTCTTGATTGTGGCCTGGATGGTCACCCGCAGGTGGCCCCATTTCAAGGCTCCCGACCACGGCAAACGCCAAAGTGGGCATGGCTTTGATCGGGATTAATGGAACTCCAGTCTACTCCCTGGTCAGGAATACCCACAACCAAGATTTGCCAAGCCGGATTTCCCCAACCCGCCCCACCCCACCCCGCCCAACCCCCCGCAGAATATGGAATCCCAGCCGCTCCCCCCAGCCACCCCGACCCTCCCCCTCCCGCCTCCCCCAGGATTTCGGGTGGAAATTCCCAAAGAACCCGATACACTGGAAAGCCACCGCGGTCCCGTAGCTCAGCTGGATAGAGCATCAGACTACGAATCTGAGGGTCGGGCGTTCGAATCGCTCCGGGACCACCACTCAAACCTCCTAAAGCCAACGCTTAGGAGGTTTTTTTTACGTCCAGCCGGGCTATCAAAGGTCCGCTACTTCGCCTCGAAGTTGTAGTTTCAGGATAGGCGAGGTGCAATAGAGGTGCAAGTCCTTGGGTCGATAAAACGCCCGTCATTATTGGTTTTCCGTCGAATTCAGTGACCAGAAATCGGGAAGGAAGTGCCAAGCCGGAGAGTCAGTGGTCAGCGAACATTCGTGACCACAGCGGGACCTCGGGACCTAACATGTTAGTAAAGTATTGATTTGCTTTATATCATCATGAGTCCAGTTGGACCCAAGGGGGCGGGGTTTAACTGCAATTCGCTTTCATCTGCCAGAACCCCACGGGTGGTCAATTTACGAATTGAAGGCTTGGAAGAAGCATCTCTGGATCCAGTCATAATGCGGTTCTTCGCTGATTCTTCCCTCGCCCGCACAAACTAAATCCTCTCCACCACTGCGATTGCTCTGAGAAGGGAATCCGATGAAGCGTCCTGCGCCCGTGCCCTCCCTCACAGAGGCGCGTCAAAATTGCCACCCTTTATGCCCTAGCTTGTCATGAGCGGTTTTGAACCTGTCTGACCTGCAATGGCGCACAGTGAATGGTCACACCAGCTTAAACGGTGAGATCGGGTCGCAACCTTGAGCAATCCTGGCACCGTCATGGAGGCTGCCTGTAGAGTCCACGCTGGCGAAGCCCTGTCGCGTGGAATTGCTCAGGAAGCCAATCGGCGTTGAACTGGCGACCTGCTCGGATGTCTTACATGTCATGGCGGTGCTGGTTGCCCCGAGCCGGGAATTTGATCGGCGGTTGTCAGAAGCTGTTTTACTGCCGCCAGAAGTGACCGGCGCTTCGGCGCGGAGGCTGAAGGTAATCATTCGTGGAGCCTATTCACGACCATGACCGCTATCCTCTCCACCCCCGCGCCAGCCAGCCGCCCACCACCAGGTTGCCCCTGTGGAGAGGGTCGTCATCCACCGTACGGCAACCCTGTTGGTAATCAGTAAGACAGCCACCCGGTTCGAGGTTCCCGCCTTCGCCCCCAAGTCGGCTGACCGCCCTCGCGGGTGATCCCGCGTATTCCTCCCTCAACCCTATCCAGCGAGTCCTATCCCAGGCTGACAGCCATGAGGACCGCCCCTTCATCAAGCCCACCGTCAAGGTGGCTAGGAGAACTTATGTTCAATGACAATTACCCGGACGCCGGGTACCCATACGACTTTGACGAGGCAGCTACCGAGGACACCTTTGATGCCAGGGTCACCTTCGTGATCCAGGAGAACGCTTCCTGGCTTCAGTCTGCCCCGCGCACTACCCAGGAGATTGCTGCCCACCTCTTCCCCATGGAGATCAGCCCAGAGGGACCGGACATCGACCTCCTCCTCACTATCGCCTCCACCATGTGGGATCAGGGCTATACGGGAGGCGCGAGGGACGAAGACGGGAACGAGTGGCAGTGGCTTGAAGTCAAGAGCGCCTGAGCGCAGCCATGGCTGGATCAAAAACCCGAAAGCAGCCACCAGTCCTCGACCCTTTCCGCCAAGCCCGGAGAGCCTACTTTGAATTTTGGTTGAAGGCAGGGTTCACCTTGCTCCGCTTGCACAAGATCAAGGAGGGCGGGGAATGCAACTGCTCCCCAAATTCCTCTTCCCGCCTGGATACCAATGCCAAGTGGACGGAATACAGGCTGAGCAAGACCATATTCCCCTGCAAGAACCCGGGCAAGCACATGGTCGGTTCCGCGAAACGCGCGGTCCTCTCCTCCATCGATAAGGTTGAGGACCATATGGACAATGGCGGCTCTGTGGGCATTTGCCTGAGAATCGATAGGCTGCCACCTGCGCCAATCCGGTTGGTCATCTTGGATCGGGACCGCCCTGGATCCTTGGAATGGCTCAGGGATAGGGGCATCAGCAGCCCCTTGGAGGTGATCGGCAAGCGGGGTGGTCATGACTACTTCGTACTGCCGGATTCCGCCCCGGATCTGAAAAGCGACACCTCGCGCTTGAACCCAGGAAAGAGCCACCCGACCACAGAGGAGAAGCCCGGCATCGACATCAAGACATCCGGGTTGGTGGTGGCTGCGTACAGCGTGAACAAGACGCTCTACTGGGAGGGGCGAGATATCTCCTGTGAGCCGGAAACGGTGGCACTGATCTTCGCCTCTCTGGACTCCATAAGAGCCAGTCTCCCGGAGTTCGATCCCAGGTCGATTTCGCCTGGAATGTCTGTCCATGTGCCTGCGGCTGAGGATGAGGAAGCCCAGGGCAACTTTTCAGAGGACGATTTTGACCGTCAGGTTGAACCACAGGAACGCCTAGACGCATACCGCCCCAGTGCTGAAACGATCAGCGGTCCCCTCATGGGCGTCAGATACTCCGCACGGAAGGACGACGCCAGGATGTTCATTCGGAAGACGGAGCCAGGAATCACCGGGCAAAAGGCGTCAGCCAATCATTTTCGCGTGATGGCGTCAATGCTGCGCCACTACTGGCTTTCTGAGGTTGACACTTTCAAGTACATGCGGCGGTATTATGCGTCCAGATGCCTGGACGAGAACGGCAACGTGAACCGTATCTCGGATCGGGAAATCGCCCGGCTCATCTTGAGTGCCAGAGGGAAGGACATCTCTGATCCAATTGGGCGCTGGGACAAATCCGAATTCCACGGAACCACGCCTGAAATCATCATCCGGAATCTCGTGAAGCGGGGCGCCCGAAAGCGCGACAAGCGTCGGCTGCGGCAGCATAGGACAAAGATATTCAAAGAATCGACCATTGAAGCCTTCTTGCGGTCCAGTGGGTCGCCCTTCAATGCTGGCGTCTCTGTGCCGCACCCTGAACTCCTAGCGCGATGCAACGCCTGGATCCATGAACACTTCAAGGGGGAGACGGTCACAGGGAAGCGGCTCTCCATGGTCCTCGATCGACTCCACTTCCAGACATTCCAGGACAGGATCGGCGGTAAGCGAGTTGTGATGGTCGAGCCGATGAGGGTAGAGCCGTGACATCGATTGGGTGCCCCGTTCAAGATTGGCGGAGAGGGAATGTGTGGATGACTCTATATTCCCACCACCCACACTCCACGTTGAACCCCCGCAGCCGCGCACGTTGGAGTAACGCCCGGGTGGCTCACTCATTCTCGGCTACAACTCTACGGCAGCGGCTACCAAGGTGGAGGCGATCAACGATCCAAGTTGGGTGGTAATCAATATAGAAGGACAGCACTGCCCCTTCAGTCAGCCACCAAGGCTGCCTATGCCATCCAGCCAACCCTGACGCAGTTCTCTTCGAGCCAGGCGGAAGCTGCGTCCAAAACCTCTACTCCTCCCCATCCATTCAAAGGAGCCACATGAACTCAACTCAAGCACTTGTCCGGCGCACTCGCGTTCCATGGGCTTATCGCCTTCCTTCGGCGATGCGTCTTCTTCACACCTCAACCGCTGCCCAGAATCTCAAATCCCGGATCATCAGGCAAATGTTCGTCGCCGGGATCCTTCCTATCCTGAAGGGTGACGTGAGGATTGAGGATGTGGTCACTCCGCCTGGAGGGTGGAGCCGCCTCCTTGGAACGCACCCATCCTTCTACAGCCTTCCAATAGAGGACCAGATTCATATCGCACTCTGGGGGAAAAGGATTCCTGCCTAACAGCCCCCACCATCCCGCAGAGCAGTTCCCGAGGGCATTCCGCCCTCATCACAACCTTTCCGGCTTGTTCAATCAAATTCCTATTCAGGCTACTCCCGGCACTTCCAAAGGAGAAGCCATGTGCTTCACAGCCACACGGGATCAAATCCCAGAATCATCGACTCACCTACAGGATGGGGGCGTGGACCGCGCCCTTGGAGATCTCGTCCGCATCCTCTCCACCATTGATCTGCCTCGCGATCATATCCACATGATCGCCGCCTTCGATTTCTTGGAATGGTTCCATGACCGCTTCCACTTACCGCCGGGCGCGTGTTCTGCAAAAGCCTTTGGTGACGGGCTGGCATTTGCCATCCGGCTTGGGCTGGTAAGGATAAAGAAGGTCGCCCGTACTCGGGAGAAGATCACCACCTACACTGGCATTGACGTGACCACCCTGGATGCAGCCCATAATCGGTGGAAGGGATCATGTGGACCGTCCCATGCCATGGATGAGGTAGCAGTTCTTCCATCCCTTGTGTCGGACTTGCCAGATGTCCCATGGGATGTTGAAGGCGGCACCGACACCGCGCCCGTTGATTACCTCGCCGCAGTCATGGAGCGCATGGAATTGAACAAACTCGAATCCTGCGTTGGAGGCGTGGATGAGGACGATTCCTTCTGATCGCGGACTCGATCTCAAGTTCAAGAAAGGCAAGGCGTAGACTGTGACCGAGTTGGATGGCGACCCTGTTGAACTCGGCTCCCAGTTTCCTGAAGATTGATCCACCAGGAGACTCAAGCAATGCAGAAGTTGACCAGCGCCCAGTTCAAGCAAAAGAGCCAGATCCAGGCTTCCTTATCCGAGGTGACCGACGAAATCCGCAAGGAGGTCGAAGCCATCAACTCCTACCTTGAGGCTGCCAGCGAGCGAATGGAGAATCTGGTAGAACGCCACAACGGGCTAGTGGGAGAAGCCAATTCCTTCATCGAGTCGGTCCATGAGGGGCAGGAAGCGTATTACGAGAGCCGGTCTGAGAACTGGCAGGACGGCGACAAGGGCGGCATTTATCAGGATTGGATGGATGCCTGGGCTGAGGAACTTGAAGCCATTGGAGTCGAGGTTCCAGAACAGATGGACGAACCCGACCTGTTCGCTTCCGACACGTTCACGGATCTTCCTCCCCTGCCCTAAACGTCAGACCAAAGGACCCTAAACGCCCGGGCTTCCACCTGGGCATTTCAATTAAGGAAATCAAGGACCGCAAACACTTGCTACGTTCATTTTTAGCAGGCTATTAGTTATTCACCGGCATATTTCAATGGAAACCACAGCGTCCTTCATTTCAATTCTAGACGTTTAGGAAAGTAGTTTGGGAATCCGCGCCAACGCTGAAATGAATTGGCGTGAATCCAGGAAATAATTAGGGTAAGCCCTGCGAAGCGAATCTACAGTGTCGGTAGCAACCAGCACTGTTTGAATATCTTCTCCGCTTAATGATGCAGAGAATTCTGCTTGTGCATAAGCTTCATTGGCTTCTGACAATCTCCTAACGCCATAGGATTGGACCTTGACCATCTTTGTCGTGGCATTTAATATGATTAGATGATAATTGCCTGAAGTTTTTCCTGAAATTATGGCATTAGCCGCAATGGCAAAAGCTTGAAGATTTCGCTTAACATCTAAATCTCGTTCAAGTCCGATACAGGTTTGAGCAATTCTATTTGGCGTCCATTTTGAAAATTCATCAAGAATAGGAGTTTTCTCTAGCAAGGAGAAAGCAGCACTCACGACTTTAAAGTAAAATAGCCATTCTGTTGACCCAACGCTAGATTTTAGTGCTTGGTTGAGAAAAGTCCCTATGATTTCAACGGCAGTTGCCCATGCGTGCTGCAAACGGGTGCGGATTTGCAATTCTAAATGAAGACCATTGTATGTAGATAGTGTAGGATTATTATATTTATAAATAAGATGAACACTTCGATAACCTGATTTGGGTGGGTGTTCAATGTAATCATCAACATCAATCAGTTCATGCGTCAACGATCCATCTGAATACTTATCCTGAAGTTTCCTGACCTGAGATATCGTATCGACCACGGCTCTTAAACCACCAATATCCTGCATTCGTGCTAATTGCATCCCATGAATTAACCTGAGTTTTGCTTCCATTGATGGAATACGTTTGAGTCGCTGTGCAACCAAAGCACCGTCACAAATTTTCTTCACTCGACCACGTAGCGTGGCTTGGAATGTATTCACCGGGTAGGCATGACAGGAGCGCCAATGTGCGATAATGGCAATTGCCTGAACCCTTGCTTCCTGGGAAGAGTGTCCATCAATTAACACTTTACCGGCGCGGTTGATTGCTTTATTCGATGCCGCTGGAATAGCGAATGCCATAGGTCCCCGCCGAGAAGGCAAATGATTGAACCCAAAGACCCTTGTAATGAAGCATGGGCTGAAGAAGACGTTGCGGAAGGATTAGACAAATGAATCGCAAGAAGCTATTGATCATGTGGTTCCCACTGAACAACTACGTTTCCTTTGATCGCATGAACCTGGAGAGTCTTCAGGTTCAGTGAGTATTCGCACCCACTTTCGTTCGTGATAATTAGGCATCCATTCTCGGTTTTTATTCCGGTGATGAAAGACCACTGTGCGTCTTCTTCAACCGCTGGATCAATTCTGACTGTGTAGATTTGACGCCGCCAAAGGACAGTACCGGATTTGATGTCTGTTGCCACGACCAGTCCCATCAGCATTGCGTGAGGTACGGTGAACTCCACACCTTTAGCCCGGACGGGATGGACTGGCTTTGGCGGAAGGCGCTTCGCATATGCCGGGGATGCGGCAAGAACGAGTCCAAGGGTAAGTGCGGCAATCTGAATGGTCCTCATGTTGGTGTTCCAATCATTTGAGGGTGCTACCCGGTGGAATTGCGAGGCTGGAAAGGAATAGGTTATCTACCTCGGATGTCTCCTTCACCGAAATCTGAATATCGCCTAACCCAGAAGCTTCCTTGTAGTCGGACGAAATGTGGAAATGCTGATCGTGGTCCCCCAGTAATTCCTGGAGTTGGGAAATGAGTTCCTGAATCTCTTGAGGACTCACTGATAGCCGGATGCCAAACCATCCGTTGTTCCAATCTTCAATTTCGGAATGCATCTATACTCTCCGATCAATCACCGCTCTCGTTTGTACTCACCTTGTATGTCGAAGCCATAATGAAACACGCTAGTTTCCATCGTACGGGTTCGCAGTCCATACCACTTAAGAACCATAAGGTCTTTTGAACATGCGCTCCTGAGGAGTCTCCCGATGGGTTCCCTGGTATCCATCATGTCCCAGGGAAGAGAAGCGCCGCCTCGACCAAGGTCAATTGGTTTAACTAGGTATATTTCTACTGCATGGGAGTCGTCATCCATTGAAGGTCCAAAGCGGACTTGGACATGAATTTGATTCGATTCGATGGTGAGGTCAGCCAGATTACCCGATCTGGGAATTTCAAATCCCCAGCCATACCCACATGCTGGTTGCCAGTGACCTCTGAAATGATCAAGTGCAGGGACTTTGAGCGTCTGGGAATATGCCACGGTAACGAGCGTGAGAAGCAGGGATGAACGGATGAGAGGTTTCATTGTTTTGGTTTACCTGGGCTTTGTCCCATTGTGGAGGCGGGTTGAGTAGGGCTTGAATGAAGCGGGATCGGAGACATCCCAATAAACAATCTCGCCCGTGGGCTTAAGGACTGCAAATCGATCCAGGAGATTTGATTCAGTCCGAACCCCACAGCATGATCCGTCATATCGGACTGCGAACAAGAAATAGCCAATCGTTTCCTCTTCTAGGTCTGCCATAAGGCATTTGGATGGAACAGAGGGGTAGAGTTTATCGCGCCGAACAGCGGCAAGGACCTTCGCAGCGGCATGGTTTACGGTACTGCTGAGGGTCTGTTCCCCACTCGTAGGAGGTGCTCCTTCGCGGGGTCCTACGACCGTCCCTACGTTCATCTGTTCCAGATCCAAGGTGGCAACCTGGGTCTTAAGATTGAGGACGCAGAACCAGGAATCAACATAGTGGTCCATATCCTCATGCCCTGTCAGAGAGATCAGGAGTGCATTTGAGTCATTGGACCATTCTCTTGGGACTGCATAGATATGGCTCAAGCCTTTTGGGTAGGGAACCCGCTGGGTTCGTCTCAAGAGCCTCCAGGGGGCATTCCATGTATCGACCTTCCTTTCTTTAAACTTCAACCCGCCCTCCCTGTGGAACAAACGGATCTCGGTCCCATCGCTGCCATAGTTGTCACTCATGGCGATCCACTGCTCATCTGGGCTGAAAAGAAGTTGAGCATTCCGGACATAGGAACAGAGGACTTCCCGTTTCTCTGGCTTTTCTGGATCGAAAAGGTAAACAGTCCGGGGAGTATCAGGGTCGATGAAAAATGATTCCGCCTTCAATTTCCCCGAAGGGGAGAACCATGAGTCAAAGGGTTTCGAGTCTGGGGCAGCGACCAGGTAGAAGGAGAATATGAAGGCGGCGAGGGGACGAAGCACGGTGGCTTCTCCTATGGCTGGGGTCGGTTCCAATAGGTGGGAAGTTCACTTCTCAGGAACTCGAAAATAATTGATCTGTTGCCCACGACCAAGATGAGCGACAGAACAACCCATCCGCCAAAGCTGAGGGTGCTTGGAGTATATCGACATAGAGCGGAGCCAGTAAGCCACCCGTCCTTGGCTGCCAGGAGGACGCAGTAATCAAACGAATAAAGTGCTCCAAGGCATAGCAGTAGAGGCGATATGGCTGCTGCGATTGATCGGTTTCCGATCACTGCCCAGGCAAGGAGGAACCCTAGGAACCACACGGGTGTCAAATGCGGGATACAGCCTAAACAAAGTCCAATGGCAACGGCGGGGACTGGTAATCGGGAGTCCTGCGCCAACAGTCGTTTGCTCAAAAAGAACCCGACGATGCACAGGATCGCGACCAATGGCTCTATTTCTTGACCATTGACCACGCCCCGAAAAAGAGTCTTCTGCCCAGCGTGATTCAATCCAAATGGCTGAGCTTCCACCATCAGCCAGTCGTATCCTTTCTGGAACCATGAAGAATTTATTGCAATGAGGAGCCACGCTCCCTTCACTAGATCTAGCGAATATGCCATTGCCTGAATTGGTCGACAGTGCTTATTCTTCAGGACCCAGGGGGAATTCGCCAGAACCTGAAAACTTAAGAACCCTGCGGTTAAAGACCCAAGGGACCAGGAAAGAAACTGGAGAAGTAGGTGTTGGTTCACGCTAAATCCACAAAGGCGGAGTCAAACAGGGCTTTCGAAGTATGAATAGTGAACGCCAACGGGAGTCGTGTCACGTTATCGAGCAGAGATAGTCTTCACGCGGTATTGCAGGGTTGCCTTGCTATTTGCTTGAACCTGAACCTGGAATCCCAAAGTATGCGCCTGCTCCTTCACGCCAGGGAGACTGCTGCTCAATAGTTCCCACTGCCCTTGGATGTCAACCTGGACGTGAACTTGGTTCGCTTGGTTCTTTTGGTTTGATATTACGATTTCGACCGCACGCTCCTCCACAGACCTCTTTGTGGATTCGGATTCATTGATCTTGTGATCTGTGATGCGGCACTTAGCGGTCAGATCCGTGACCAATCCCAAACTCAACCGCACTTCGCTACCAGCAGAGGATTCAGCCAGTTGGTCCTCCCCAAGGAGACGTAAGATACCCGAATCGTCTCCTTGATAAAGGCGGATGATCCCACCTGGAAGCTGCCGCCCGAGGTGTTGTGCCGCTTCATTCTGGAATAGGAGGTTCGCCTCGACAGAGATGGGCTGCCCCTCAATTACTTGTGTATCTTCTTCGTCGAGGAACAGGTTTCGGAAGAGTCTGTACTCCTTGCGTACCTTGATGCCATGGACTTCGAGAAACGGCACTTGAACGGACTGCTGAGGGAGTAGGTCCAATTTCCCTGGGATAGGGTATACCTTGCGTTCGCCAGCGTTCATGCTGCTGGGGAGGGTTCCTCCAGCGAATTGCATTAACCCAGGCGGGGGAGGCGGAGGAGGCGGCGCATCATATTGCATGACCTTGTCCCTGGAACGCGCGTCTGGCTGCATCGGCACATCCCCTGCAAGAAGGTCAACCTTTGCTTGGTTGAACTGGGTCTTCGTGCCATTGAGGATCGTTGCCCATGCGGTCAAGTCGATCATTTTCTCAGTTGGGTTGATGATCACCGAGTATGTCGGTGTCCACTGAAAATCCGAACTGATGTATGCGATAGAAAACTCCCGCTTCCCACCCACTGGAGTGGTCAATGCCACTTCCATTCTTGGAGAGGCAGGGACTTCGGGGGGAAGTCCGGGAATGAGGATTCGTTTCGCAGAGGAAGCACCAAGAACTTCCACCCGGTCCGGGTACTGCAATACGGCACTCTCCCCCTCAAATGAAAGCAGGGTCGCCTGTTCAATGGTGTCGACACCCCCGAGCGTGCTTGCCACTTTGACCCGCTTGCCCTCGAAGCGACCGAGGAGTTGCTGGGCGGTCGGGCGGGTGAACAGAAAAGATTGCCGCACGACACCTGTTGAACTACCCAGATCGGGATTCTGAATTTGCAAAGTCGTAGGGATGAGGCTCGACGCCAAGTCCTCAATGTGAAGCAAGACTTCGCCCTTGGGCAGAGTTACAGTGCGATTCTCCTGAATGAACGCCCGTCCGTTCTGATAAAGGGTGAGCCGGACCTGGTTCCTGTCGCTCCGTGTAGTGACCACTGGGGGTGCCTGGGCAACCAATGAGAGGGATACGAATGTGGCAAGGGGATTTAGAATCAGTCGCATAGGGTCCTCGACATTAAAGGGGGAAATGAAATACCCAGGATTCGGAGGCTTTCCACCCAGTCTGGCACCATTAAGAGGTGCTTGAGCGGTCAAGTATTTGTGTCGCCAGAGGCGGGTTAGGGCTTTACCAAAAGGTCTGTCTAGCAGGGGAAGTGCTGGGAAGGGTTCGAATCGGGCGTCAGGCAGACCAGCAGTAGAGAGGGGTGCCAGTGACACCATGGGCACCTAGGGTTGAAGCCGTGGCTCCCCAGAAGCAGTAGAAGGCAGCATCTTCGGGGCGGTATACAAGCCAGTAACCCGCTTTGTGCGCCAGACAGTAGCCTGCCAGTTCAGCGCCCTCATCGTGCCCCTCGAATCCTGGCGGCATCACCTTGGCATTGACCAGGAAGGGGTCACAGAGGCTCTCACGGATGCTGGAGCGTAACCCACCGTAGTAAGCCATCGGCGTCCACCCCAGCGTGCACATAGACGCCTGCCGTGTCACCAAACCACGCCTCCAGGATGCTCAAAAGTTCCTCGCGCAGGGTCATGACTTCCTCTTTGGTAGAGACGGTTTTGGGCTTTTCCAGTAGGTGGGTAGAGGGTGCTAGACCGCCTCCATGGTCAGGGCTGGAGGAAGTAGACTGTCAGTTCCTTTGTGGGCGTGAAGTCCGTCTTCCTAGCCCGGAAGGTATTGGCACCTGTCTTCTCGACCGGACCATCCCAGCAGAACGTGATGAGTTCGCCAGGGTTACGCTCCACAGTCAACTCGAAGTCCAGGATGGGAGTCTTCCAGGTATTCGCGGTCGTCAGGATGTAGCGGACCCACTCAGCACTCAGGGACTCCTGGTTGGCATACAGTCCGTCCGGGTGCTGTTTGTGGTTGGCGGCAACGGCTCTCTTGAAGGACTGGATGAATCCACCGTCCGGGCAGGCTGGGTCGGCATTCTCGTTATGCCAACCCTTGATGGGTGCCTGGAGTGTCGGGAGGCTCAGTGCAGCTGAGCCACCACAGACTGGGGTGTATTCGTGGGCGATCTTCATCACCCCCTGCGCCGGAAAGGTCTGGGTCCAGTGATAGGTCTTCCTGACCGACCACTGGGCTTCGACATCATCCTCGGCGTTGATGGCACCCAAGGCAATCAGTCGTTGCTTCTGGCTACGAGAGCACTCACGGATTTGTGATCGAAAAGGAAGCCGGGCGTCCTTGGGCTCCTCGAACCCGGCAAAGGTCGCAACATCCAGCTTCATGGACTCCAGTTCGGGGGTGATCTCGCGCCCATTCACGTAGGCTCTCGCCTCTACCTTGTGGGAGAGGGGCTTGTCGTCCACCCATACCTTGAAGTCATCGAAGGGCGCCCAGCCGTACCCGAGGTCAAGGTGGTATTCCGGGATCGGAAAGGCGATCTCAGTGGTCACAGCCTCCGGGGACTCGTTCCTGAACTCGTATTCGACCCGCACCTTCTTCTTGCTGATAAAAAGGCGTTCCTTGACCATGGCGACCCGCCGCTCTTGCTTGAGCCGGATGCCACCCTGGGCGACCTCAGCGGCGCCATCGTTCCCCAGGAGGGCACCAGGCACGAGAAATGGGAGGCATAGCGCTAGGGCGAAGGTTTTGACCAGCAAAGGGTCTCCATGGGGGTTGGGATGATGGATTGAGTATAGCTGAAGGCAATCCTCTCTCCCGTAGACCATGAAACCAGCCACTTTCCAAAGACATTACTTAAGCACCATGGCTGCTATGTCATTCCTGGTCACCCTATCTAGGCACCACGAGGGCACACAATCTATCCTTGGACCCCTACTCCTTCTTCCTGCACCACCAAGCGCAAGTGGGGACTGGCTGCCTACCTTGATTCACTCCGATCCCTTCTCCCGCCATTGAGGGATTCTAAGGCGTCCAAATAGGTGACCAGGAGTTTTTCGTCGCTGTGACCATCCCTATGGTGATGCGTTTGGCACCCGGAGCAGATCCATTTCCGTACCCGAAGGTCAGTAAGGTCGGGATTGATTGCGTGGCAGACCCTGCACTCAATAGTCGAGTAGGCTGGGTTAATTAATAGTCAGTAAATCGGGTTCGCGGAACCCAGGCCTTCGGCTGGGTCGGTGCGATGACGCGCAACCCGATTTACGGTCTTGAACAAGCCCGGAGCGGCAGGGGCCGGCGCGACTGGGCTGCTATGGGCAAATCGAGCTTGGCAGGCCGCCTGAGGATGGTGGAAACGCCTTGGCCATCGTCTCCCTGACCTTCGATTTCACGCTCTGTTCTGGCCGCGATGGTTCCGCTCCTGTCCATGAGCAGACCCTCTCCAGCCCACCGTGGTGGCAGGTTGCGGCGCGAGAAAGCCTGGTCGTTGTGGGGACGGTCAGCATGGGGCGTCAACTTCGGGAGGTGCCCGGGGGGCGGTGGGATCCAGGCGGACCCGGTGGAGCATGCCGCCGCAGACAGGGCAGGCGCGCATCTCTTGCTCCAGCCATGTCACCGGGGATGGAGTTGCCTTGACCTTGGTCTCGCCCAGGGCCTGCCGGGCCTGGTCCAACAGACCTCCGGGCTGGGCGGCGGCGTAGAGGCCGGCGTGGCGGATTTTTCGGAAGCCCGGGGGGAGGACGTGCTGGACCAGGCGGTGGAGGAATTCCGGCGGCTCCAGGGTCGCGGTGAGGCCGTGCTTGGTGCGAAAGGTCACCTGGTCGTCCGTGACATCCACCAACCGGGAATTGGCGATGCCCACCCGGTGGGTATAGCGCCCGAGGTAATGGAGCACGTGGCCGGACTTGCGGAACGGCTTCTTGACGTAGGCGATCCAGCGCTTCTCTTTCACTGTGCGATCAACTGGGCGTAGGCGGCCACGGTACGTTCCGGGAACTTGCCCCCATCCCGGGCGGCCCCCAGGGCGGCCAGGACCTTGCCGCGGAACACGTCGCCCAGCATCTTCAGGGGAAACAGGTAGCGGTGCTTGAGCCGGATGAAACGGCCGCCATCCAGGCTCAGGCCGCCGGTGCTGACCAGCGCGTGGACATGGGGGTGGAAGGCCAGTTCCCGGGTCCAGGTATGCAGGATCAGAGTCAGGCCAAAGGTCAGGCCCTTGCGGGTCCTGCCCAGCTCCAGAAGCGTATCGGCCACGGCGCGCAGCATGGCTTGGTAGACCTCGGCCGGGTGGAGCCGGGCCAGAGCCCGCAGTTCAGCCGGCAGGGTGAACACCACGTGGAAGTGGCCAATGGCCAGGATCCGTCGACTGCGCGCGGGCGATCCACTTCTCCTGGGCCAGGGCCTGGCACTTCGGGCAGTGCCGGTCCCGGCAGGAGTTGTAGGCGATCCGCTCATAGTCGCCGTGCTCGCAGACCAGCTTGTGGCCGCCGAGGGCGGCGGTGCGGCAACGACTGATCGCGGTCAGCACCTTCTTCTGTCCCGGGGCAAGGCGATGCCTGGCCTCCAGGGCGGGGCGGTGCCTGCGGACGATCTCGCCGATGTCGAACCGGGGCCGGGGCCCCACGCCTCAATCCGGCAGGTCTTCCAACGGGCTGCGGATGGCAGCAACCTGGCTTGGTGCGACCTGGGTGTAGATCTGAGTGGACCGGATGCTGCCGTGGCCCAGGACAACCTGGATCCGGCGCAGGTCCTCCCCGTTCTCCAGCAGATGGGTGGCGAAGGCGTGGCGGAGCATGTGCGGACCCACGATCTTGCCGATGCCGGAGGCGGCTGCCGCGCACAACAGGGCCCGGCGCGCCGTCTCAGGGCAGATGGGGTTGCCCAACTTGGAGGCGAACAACCAGGGCTTCGGCGGCTGCTCGTGCTTGTAGTAGGTCCGCAGCAACCCGTAGAGCTTGCCGTCCATGGGCACCATCCGCTCCTTGCCACCCTTGCCATGGCGGACATGGATGACCTTCTGCATGGCATCAATATCACGGGTTTCCAGCAGGCTGGCCTCATTGATACGCAAGCCGGTGGCATAGATCAGGGTGAAGAACATGCGGTACTTGGCGGTCGTGAACCCGTCCAGGAGCCGCTGGATCTCAGGCCGGCCGAGGATCGAGGGCAGGTGCGCCTTGGCCTTGGGGATGGTGATCCAGGCCACCTTCTCCGGCTGGCCCAGTGTCCTTGAATAGAGAAATTTCAGGGCCGAGTAATGCTGCCCAAGCCGGGACGCCCCGACCGCCTGGCCGCGGAGATGGTCAACCCAGCGCCGAATCGCCTCCTGGCTCGCATCCGGCAGGTCCTGGCCGAGGAACTCCTCGAAACGCCGGGCCGAAGCGACATACAACTCGATGGTTCTTTCCGCCCGGCCCGCCATTCGGAGATCGCCGGAAAATCTGGACAGAGATACACTATCTGCACGCATGCAGTTCCTCCTTGGTTATGGGGACGGTGCTGACACACCGCCATAACCAAGGAGCCTGCTTTTATATACTTCCGCAAGTCCCCCGGTGAGCGACCGGACTGGACGGGCGTTTTTCACCCTGCCGCGAAGCGGCTTCGTTCAAGCGGAGGGACCGGTTGTTCAGCTGGGCTACCTGTCGAAATATTCGAATCATGAGTTCCCACTCGCACTTGAGTAAAGCATCACGGACCGATTTCTGAGCCGGTGAAAGGAGGTATTGAGGTCTGGAATCGGTAGCCAGTGCGCCAAAATCCTCAAGAACCAGGGTTTGCACCTCCCTGAAAATATCTTCAGCGACTGACCAGTACCAGCTTTGATATCGCAGGTTAAGTTCCCTTTTGACCAGAGCGAACTGTGCCCTCCATTCCTTTCTTGCTGCCGGGGACCTGTGGCTGTAGAAGGGGTGTGCCTGGAGCTTTTCCCACCTTCGATGCCATTTCTGGATCTCAGACGGGAACTTGATTGGGTTACCTAGATTCCAAAACAAGTTTGCCTTTGCACCCCAATCAAGCCCTCGGATCTCTTCGGCAGGTCCAAGCGTTTGAGAGACTGGTTCCATTCGGACTAACGCCCGGAACTGGTCCGTGAGCTTTCCTTGGAGGCAAAGCAGGGTGGCAGAGATTGGCTGGGTCAAACCAGATGGGAGGAAGGATCTGGCTCGGTCAAATGGAATTATAAATCCACCACCAGGTGCCGGGAGATTAAGCCTGTCTTTGACCAGATCAAGCTGGACTTCTTTTGAGTATTCAAGACCCGCTTCATCTTCATTGGATGGGGAATAAGCCAGTTCCATCCGGCGATCACCCCATTCCCTTTGGACGGATTTAACTTCCTTCGCCCATTTCCTTGCCGCCTCCTGCAAGAGAATGGGATGCAATCGCTTAAGCTTGGGGGAAAGTGGACTGATGCCTTGCCGAATTCCATATATCCAAGGCAGGAAAATTCCTGGGCGTGGTTGATTTCCCATTGTGATCTCCTGATTCCATTTCCTAAATAGCACTTCCCGCACCGTTTCCAGGGTTTGGAAATACTCATTTAGGATGTGGACGCTTCGCGAGTTCGGAGCCAATTCAAGAAAACAAGCCGGCAGGGGGGATGGGAAGCAGTGGTCAATCATCGGGTCGATCCTCCTCGGACCCATTCCGGGACCGTGGAAGGATAAATACCGCAAATGAGTTGCGCAGAATAGATCTTGACCTATACTCTAACTTAAATCATTCAATGAGTTTGAAGTCAATTTTGTTGGTGAACGATGCGTGCTTGTCAAAGTCATGAAAGTACTGGTTGAAGGCAGACCGATTTCTAGTAGGACAATTACCCAATCGCATTGAACAGGTCTAACATCAATCATAAGAATATATATATTCAACGCCTTTAAGCTGACGGATTCCGGGGCATTCGGCAGCTGATCTATGCCCTAAAGTTGAATTCAAACAGAATTGCCGGTTCAAAGCCTCATTAGGGTCCCTACGTATTGAGCATCTGTATTATCAGAGCCTCCACCCGACCTAGCCCGGTGGACTCTCTTTGAAAGCGTCCACCGGGTTGTGTCAATTACGCTATGTGTTTGTCAAAGAGCAGCATTGATTGCTTTGGCGGAATACCTACGCCAAGCCAAGCTTTAGGCTGAGGGCGTCCTGTGAACGGCGCTTGGCGTCCAGGGACGTTTCAACGTAGATCATGGTCGTGGCGATGTCCTTGTGACCGAGCATCCCTTGGATTTCTGTGATGGGAGTTCCGGTTTCCGCATGTAGGGAGGCGAATGTTGCCCTCAAACGATGCTGGGTGATGTGCCCAAGCCCAAGATCCTGACTCACGCGCTGTAGAGTTTTTTTGCAGAAATGAGGGTGGTGCAGCTTTCCATTCTCCCCGGGAAATACCCACTCGCTGAGTGTCTTTGGCATGGCATAGATCGCCTTCCAGAGCCAGCCAGGGACGGGGATAACCCGGGCTTCCTTGCCCTTGGCTTTGCCCACGGTATAGGTGCGTTGATCTGGAGAGAACCATTCCCAGCGCATTCCCAGGGCTTCAGATTCTCGGATACCCAGCCCAAGCATCACCTTGAGCATCACCGCAACCTGGGGAGAGTGGCACTGGGCGTCAACGGCAGCAAGAAACTCCGGAACCCTGGAACCTGGTACGGTGGGGCGTGGCTTCTTCTGGAGTCGAAGCGGTTTGATCTTGAACGGAACTTGCCCGATGTACCCGGCGTCCACAGCGTGGTTCCACAACAGCTTTACGACCCGGAGGAGGTGATTCGCGGTTGCCATGGATCGTCCCTCCTCCAGCATCCGGGTACGGGCTTCCAGGATCATCCCCTGACTAACCTTATCAATGGGGCAGGAGCCAAGATGAGGTGTCAGCCAGAGCCGGGTAATGTGCTCAACGCCCCGCCGATGACCCGCAGATGCCGTCTTGGCGTGAGCCGCCAGCCAGTCCTTGACGAGAAGGTCGAAGGTGGGCGCGTCCTTGGGCGTGACGGGCTTGCCAAGAAGGGCTTCCTGGCGTTTGCCTTCCAGGACCTTCCTTGCTGTCTGGAGGTCATGGGCGCGAGTGCTGCCCTTGTATTGCTGCCCATTAATCCTGAAACAGTAGTGGTATACGTCTCCAACCTTCTGGAGTCCGTTCTTGAAGCCAGCCATTTCTCCCTCCGGGGATGTGGAGGGAAGAAGCGGATTGAAAACCCGGCTGGGGGCGTCCAGGTGCAATAGAGGTGCAAACCTGGGCAGGTGGCGTGGTGGCACCTGTGCAGAATGTTGAGCAAACACTGTAATGATTTAGGTTTGGTTGCTCATTTTCTTCATCGCAAGTAACTTGTTTGATTACTACGAATCTGAGGGTCGGGCGTTCGAATCGCTCCGGGACCACCACTCAAAGCCCCTGAAACCACAAGGTTTCGGGGGCTTCGAGTTTCTGGGGACCTCTTCCGCGGGTACTCCGGCGTACTCTCGTAAGTGCTGGAAATATCGCCTGTACGCCCCTCTGCTTGACACAGATTTGACACCGGAAACACCCCCCAGGAGCCCCCTCGGAGGAAGCCCCATCAGGGAAGAATCTTGAGGACCCCTCCACCTACAAACGGCCAGCAGTCTTCATTGAGGGGATCCCTATCTGAAGCTGGTGCTACGGATTCAATGGATCTTCAGAATTCTGCCCATGGCTTCAGCCAGGTCGTGAACCACCTGCTCAAGCTCCATGGAGGGATCCGCTCCCCTCTTGCGTAGAAAGGCTTTCCATTGCGTTTGCTTCTGGTGATCCACTGCAAACGCAACGGACAGGCCTTCGGGGATCCTGGTGGGGAGTGGTGTCTGTCGCCGTTGGAAGGTGGTGTGAATGGCCTCCCGCAGGGTGTCCTGTGGGATCTCAAACCGGTTCAGGATCGTCCAGACGTCGTAGTAGTCCTTTAGTCGGCTGTTCACAAGACCGAGCTCGACCATGGCCTGGAACTTTTCGGCAACCACTGTGGCCTGCGAATAGGCGCGAAGCCTGGGACAAGGGAATCCCAGCAGGCTTGGGTATTCAACCTCCTCGGGTGCCGGAAAGACCGCATCTCCAAAGCCGATATCCACCTGGAGACCGATGCGTGCTGCACCCAGGCGCGCCAGGAGCGTCACACGAACGCCCTGGTACAGATTGTCTTCCCGGATCTCCGAACCTTTTACGCTTTCAGGAAGAAACTCCAAGCCATCGGCTTCAACAGGAAGCACGCAAAGGTCCCGGAACACAGCCTCCAGACGTGGGATGTCTGTGGTGCCTGATCCCAGCAGGTCAAGATCCTTGGTGGTTCGGTGCGCCTGTCCCATCCAGAGCTCGAAGAGCATTGCGCCCTTTAGGATGAAGCTGCCCTTATGGGACGACTCACTCAGGCGATAGAGGAGTCGCTCGATCCCGAAGCGCTTCAACACCAGGTCAAGGTCCTCGCCCCGCTGCTTGGCTAGGTTCAGCAGGCGGGCTCGGACAGAAGCAGGGAGATTGCCCGACGACACTGAGTAGTCCCCACTGCGGACAATTACACTTCCCCATCGGCTTGCCCATTCCGGGATAGCCATGGGGACTCAGATGTCGGCACGGTACCCCATGGCCACCTGGCCTTGGGGAAGGCGGTGCCATGGGTCGGGTCACGGATCAGCAGGTGAGGCGTTTGAACGAGGAAATGGCGAAGCATGGCCAGGTCGGCAGGGCGGCGATGATGGCCAATATGGACCGTAAGACGGCGCGGAGTTACATACGGGCCAAGCAGTTTCCTTCGGAGATGCCGACGGAACGGGCCTGGCAGACCCGGGCGGATCCGTTCGCGGCGGACTGGCCGGAGGTTGCGGGCCGCCTAGCCGAGGCCCCGGAATTGGAGGCCAAGGGCCTGTTCGAGCACCTGATGCGCCAGCGGCCAGGGGTCTACCAGGAGGGCCAACTCCGGACCTTCCAGCGGCGGATCCAGGCCTGGCAGGCCCAGTTCGGCCCCGACAAGGAGGTGTTCTTTCCCCAGGACCACGTGCCGGGCGAAGCCATGCAGACGGATTTCACCTGGGCAACGGAGCTGAACGTGACGATCCATGGCGAGCCGTTCCCCCACATGCTCTGCCATGTAGTGCTGCCCTACTCCAACTGGGGCTGGATCACCGTGTGCCAGTCGGAGTCCATGCTGGCCCTGCGGCGGGGGATCCCGGCGGCCCTGGCCCAGCTGGGCCGGATCCCACTGTTCAGCCAGACCGACAACTCCACTTCCGCGACCCATAAGATCGCCGCCAGCGCTGCGGTCGAGGTGGAGATCACGGGGTCGGGAGAGGAGAAGTCCACGATTCACAGGACCCGCAGCCGGAAACCCCGGGCCTATAACGACGACTACTGGGACATGATGACCGGGCACTACGATGTCCAGGTGCGGACCATCAGCGTGGGCAAGTCTGAGCAGAACGGCGACGTGGAAGCCTCGAACAATGCCCTCAAGCGGCGCCTGCACCAGCACCTGCTGCTGCGCGGCCACCGGGATTTCCCCTCGGTGGAGGCGTGGGAAGCCTGGGCCCAGGGGGTCTGCGTAATGGCGAACGCCCGCCGCAAGCGGGTTCCCGAAGAACTGGCCGCCATGCGGCCCCTGCGTGTGGAGGCGTTCGCCGAGTTCGACGAATGGCGGATCAAGGTAAGCGAGGAAAGCACGCTGCTGGTGAAGCGGAACACCTACTCGGTGCCCCCGAAGCTGCTGGGCAAGTGGGTGCGGGTGCGGCTCTACGAGATGACCCTGGAAGTCTGGTTCGCGGACCGGCGGTTGCTGGTGATCCCCAGGCTGCTGGGGGAGTATCGGACTCGCATCGACTACCGCCACGTGGTCAAGGCGATGCTCAAGAAGCCGGGCGCCTTTGCCCATTACCGGCATCGGGCGGACCTGTTCCCAGGCCCGGTTTGGCATCAGGTCCTGGAGGCCCTGCAGAAGGGCCTGGGTGAGCGCCGGGGTGAGGTCGCCTACCTGCGCAACCTCAATCTGGCCGCCGAGGAAATGGAATGCGATGTCGAGGCGGCCCTGGTGCTGCTGATGGCAGAGGGCATCATCCCGGAACCGGCGCGCGTGCAGGACCTGATGGGGCTGGGCAGACCCACCGAGATTCCGGACCTGCCGCCCCTGGTGGTGGACCTGGGCGGGTTTGACGCGTTGTTGACGGAGCGGCTGGAGGAAGCGGTATGAGCAAGGAAGCGCGTCGGCAACTGGGGGACATGCTGCGGGAACTCAACCTGACCGGGGTGGCGGCAACCTACGGAGAAGCCGGGAAACGGGCTGAGAAGGAGGGCTGGGCTTTCGACCGGTTCCTGCACCACCTGATGGAACTGGAACTGGAGCAGCGGCGCCAGAAGCGTCTGGAACGGGTGCTCAAGGCCGCCAAGCTCCCGGTCGGAAAGACCCTGGCAACCCTCAAGCAGGACCTCCTGCCCGCGAAGGTCCGCCGACAGATGGCGACCCTGATCGAAGGCGGGTTCGTCGACCGGGGCGAGAACCTGCTGGCCTTTGGCCTCCCGGGCCGGGGCAAGACGCACCTCGTCTGCGCCCTGGGCGCGGAATTGATCCAGCGGGGCTACAAGGTGTATTTCACGCCAGCCTACGCCCTGGTCCAGCGCCTGCTGATCGCCAAGCAGGGCCTGGGCCTGGAGCGCGAGATGCGCCGGTTGGACGCATTCGACGCGATCATCATTGACGACATCGGCTATATCCAGCAGACCCGAGACGAGACCGAGGTTCTGTTCACCCTCCTGGCTGAGCGCTATGAGCGGCGGACCGTGATCATCACCTCGAACCTGGTGTTTTCCCAGTGGGACCGGATATTCAAGGACCCCATGACGACGGCCGCGGCCATCGACCGAATCATCCACCACTGCGTGATCCTGGAACTGAACGGCACCAGCTACCGGGCCGACGCGGCCAAGGCGCGGATGCCCCAGCCTGAGGAATCCGCAACAGCCTGACCCCCCCCAGACCCCCCCCGGCGCCGGTCCCTGCTCGGGCGCGGATTTCCCATGGAAGGCGGGTCCCCTCCCATGGAAAACCGCAAAGGGCGCGGTTTCCCACGGGCCCCGCCCCCCATTCCACGGGAAACCCGCCTCCCTCGGCCTGCGGCTGGAAACCGCTAGCGCGGTTCCCACAGGGGCCAGCGCCAAGGGCGCAGCAGCAGCGGGTGTCCATTTGTAATTGTCGTCGGGTCTGCTTTTACCACCCGTGTCTATGGCGATGTCAGGGAAGAACAGGTAAGCCAGCGGCTCCGCCGCGCCCTGGCGATGGGGAATTGTAATTGTCGTCGGGTCGGTTTTTCCCTCATCCGGTATCCGACCGCGGGCACACCGTTGCCTCACGTAAGGACCCGACCGAAATCCCAAGTCCACGCTCCTAAAAACTTGGTAAGCCGGCTGCTACGCAGCGGCCCCTCGATGGGGAATTGTAATTGTCGTCGATGGGGAATTGGCGTTGACGTCGGGCAGAGATCCTTCTTTGGCTCGGGATTCACAGAAGGGCCTCCAGGTATGGGCGCATGGTGTTCCAGGCTCGATGTTTTTTGGCCACCAGTGCAAGTTCGGCTGGTGTGCATAGTCGACGCTGGAGGGCTTCCTTGAGGGCGAGGATGGCGACGTCTATCCCGATGGATCTTCGATGGCGAAAGCAATCCGTGATGGTGCGGGGGACATCGGTGATTCGAACCTCGGTGCCCTCGATCAGGACCTGGAGGGTGTTATTGAAGAGGCGCTCGGGTTCGCAGCGGAAAATGGCGAGCGAAGGGTAGTCGACCTTGGGCTTCCAAGCCTTCCGGCTGATGAACACCCAAACCTGGTGGGGCATTTCATCGGTCAGTTCGTGGTAGCGCAGTGCTGACGCTAGGCCGATGACGCACCCAGGGACCCGCTTTGCGACTTCCGCGAGGCTGTGATGTTCCGTCCAGTCCCCATTCGCCAGCGTGTACAGCCCACGCCCTGTGCGTTCCAGGACCCCTTGCTGATGGAGGAGCGAGAGGTTTCTAGGGTGAATGCCGAGTTCGGTAAGGTCTCGCGGGCGGAGGACCCCCTTCACCTTGATCAGGGCCATGATCTGTGAAGTCTTCGTGGGTTGAATGGTCACTCCGAAAGTATCGGCTAAATTAGAAAAATAGCCAATGAAATCGGAGTTGGTTCTCGAAAGCCCTCGAAGCAATCGGGGCGGCCTTGAATAGGAAGTGGATACCCCATAAAGCCTTTGGCTGGCTGGCAACCAGCAGAAGGCTCTGCGAGGAGACTTCTCAAGCGTTCCTGGCGACACAGATCGGGTTCGGATCACAATTGCTCGAATCCGGTCTGAGCCTGATCGACACATTCCCCCGCGATCGCCCCGAGCGTCCCTCACAATCAATGGGTCGCCCAGACAGGCGAGACGGGCAGCGTGGGCGGTCAAACCGGACGATCGCGGCCAATGCCCTCTTGCTTATGACTAGGAGCCAATCTCGACTCGAGGAGCATCCTAAGACGCAGGGTTTGCCGCCTTTTCAAAGTCCGTCCCCGCCTCTTCCCGGATCACCTGCACGCCGCTTGCGCCTTCGGGACGGAAGACATAGATGCGATCGGCGTACTTCCGCACCGTGGCAATGTCGTGATGGCTGATCAGCAGGACTTGGAAACCGAGCGCGCGGCCTGCGTCGTGGACGATCTTCACCAGGAGCGGCACGAGGTCTGGCCTCAGCCAGCAGTCGGGCTCGTCCAGCAGGAGGAAGCGGCGGTGCAGCTTGAAGGGATAGCTGTGGATGAAATGATCCCGATCCCTGAAGTTCTTGTAGGTCTGGGAGCCGTCGCCAAAATCAAAGAGCGTTTTAAAGTTATTGGACTGAGCGTGGTAGATGGTCGTGAGTTGCTCGATGCCAACATCGTTTTTCGTCAAGAGGCGCCGTTGAATGACCTCGGCCACATCCTGGGAGGTCAGCTTTAGACGGTTCTTGAAGCGATCCTGGATCTTCGAAAAGTCGTTGCCCTGCTGCTTGGTCATCTCGCCCACGACGTTGGTCATGTCCTCCTGGGCGGTCACGATGACCGGTTCCTGTCGCCATCCCTGTTCCACTGGAAGAGCCAGAGCGGAACCCCGGAGGGGAGCGCCACGGGGCTCCGGTACCAGACCCTTGGCCTGGGAGGGAACCGGGCGATCCTCTTCGTCCGGGAAACCCAGGACCAGCCCTACCTGTTCCTGGGCGAGCTGAAATATCTGCGCCACGAAGGATCCCGCCCCATGGGCATCGACTTCGAACTCAAGATGCCGATGCCCGCCAAGGATTTCCAGGCCTGGGCGAGCATCGTGGCCGCCTGAGGCGGGAGGGCCGCGCGCAGCCAGAGGCTCGCCCATTCCTCACGTTTCCGATTGAAGTCCCGGCCACGTGGATGGCCAACAGGGGGACGCCGTGGACGATGCGCCGGGGTGGGGAGCAAACCTTCGAATTTCCGGAATCCAGGCCGAAGCTTGCCCGGTTGCTGGGCAGTTGTGACGCAAATCATATTGAGACTCAATCTCGTTAGAGTATGCTTTCATTCATGCATTTGTTCTCCTGCTTGGCCCCTTGGACGTTCTTGTCCTGCGGTCCCCGAGCGCCTGGCGGTCCGATGACCCCCTTCCTTGTCCCATCGGAGGATTTTCGCGCCGACAGGAGGTAGTGGCGAGGGAACCTCCCCGCCTGATGACCACGACCCTGCCCGACGGCTCCCGGCATCCCGGGGGCAATCCCTGACGTTGCCCCCTTCCCCAGCTTTTCCGCCTCTCCTTCCTCCCCCATCCCGGCGGCCCCATGGCCGCCCAGGGAACCTCTGCCAAAGGACACGCATGCCATCCTCCATCCCCCCCTTTCCCCCCCGGGCCTCCCGGTCCCACGCCGCCTTCGGTCCGCTGACCTTCGCCCTGGCGGTGTGCATGACGCCGCTGGTCGCGCAAACCAAGCCCGCTCCGGCTCCCGAGCCTCCGGCCGAAACCGTCCTTCCGGAAATCAAGGTGAAGGCTGCCGGCGGGAAGGAGACGGCCCTGACCCCCGTTTCCGGCTACCGGCCCCGCCGCTCCATGACCGGCACGAAGACCGATACGCCCCTTTCCGAAACGCCCCAGGCCATTTCCGTGGTGAGCCGGGAGCAGATCGAGGACCAGGCCTCCGTGTCCCTGGGCGACGTCCTCAACTACGCTTCCGGCGTGCGCTCGAACGCCTACGGCGTGGACAGCCGCGGGGACTGGGTGCGGGTGCGCGGCAGCGAGCCCATCCAGTTCGTGGACGGCCTGCTCCAGATCTACGGCTACAACAACAACACCCGCCCGGACCCGTACACCCTGGAGCGCGTGGAAGTCCTCCGCGGGCCCTCCTCGGTGCTCTATGGCCAGGGCAGCACCGGCGGCGTCCTCAATCTCCAGAGCAAACGGCCCCAGGCGGAACGCCAGGCCGAAGTGGGGGTCCAGTTCGGCAGCTTCAACCGGCGCCAGGTCCAGGGCGACATCACGGGCGCCATCAGCGACGATGGCCGCTGGTCCTATCGCCTGGTTGGGTTGGCCCGGAAGAGCGACACCCAGGTGGATTACGTCCAGGACAACCGCTATGTCTTCGCGCCCTCCGTGGCCTGGCGCCCCAGCGCCGACACCAGCCTGGTGATCCTCGGCCTCTGGCAGAAGGATGAGACCGGTTCCACCGCCACGTTCCTGCCCTGGTCCGGCACCGTGCTGCCCAATCCCAACGGCCAGATTCCCACCAGCCGCTTCGTCAGCGAACCCGGATTCGACGAATACACCATGCGCCAGGCCAGCCTCGGCTACCAGTTCGAGCACCGCTTCTCCGACGCGTGGACGGTGCGGCAGAACGTCCGCTACGCCGCCAACAAGGGGAGCTACCAGACCCTGTACCCCGCCAGCAACTTCGCGGATCCCCTGAACCCCTACCTGGATCCCGAGCAGCGGACCATCAGCCGCTCCATCTGGATGAACAAGCGGGACGGCCATGCCCTGGTTGCGGACCAGTCCCTGGAGGGGAAGCTGAGCTGGGGCGCCGTGGAGCAGCGCGTCCTCTTCGGCGTCGACTACCTCCACTACACCGAGAACGCCGCGTCGGCCTACGGCTTCAGCCCCACCTTCGACCTCTATGCTCCGGTCTACGGGAATTTCACGGCCCCGGCGCTTACGCCCAACCCCGCCGTGGCGCTCAGCCAGACGGGGGTCTACCTCCAGGACCAGATCACGTTCGCATCCCATTGGTCCGTCCTCCTCGGCGTGCGGAACGACCACGTCACCAACGCGGTCGAGGGCTCCCCCACCGACCGCGACAACGCCACCACCCTGCGGGCCGCCCTGATGTACCTGACCGGCCGGGGCTGGTCCCCCTACGTGAGCTACGCCGAGTCCTTCCAGCCCATCGCGGGCACCAACTTCTACGGCCAGCGCTACAGGCCCCTCAGGGGCGAACAGCTGGAAGTGGGCCTCAAGTACCAGAGCCCGTCGGGCGCCACGACCCTGAACGCCGCGTTCTATGACCTCAAGGAGAAGAACCGCCAGGTCAACGATCCCGTCCAGCCCCTCAACATGCTCCAGGCGGGCCAGACAAAGAACCGCGGCTTCGAACTGGAAGCCAAGACCCGCATCGGGAAGTCGTTCGAACTGGTCGCGAACTTCGACCACATCGACCTGGACGATCAGCTCGAGGCGGTGCCCGCCAACCAGCTCTCGCTTTGGGGCCGGGCGCGCTTCACCTTCGCCGGGAGAACGGGCTGGTCCGCCGGCCTGGGCTTCCGCCGCACGGCGGCCTTCCAGAACCCGGCCGCCCCGGAAGTGGCCGCCACCAACCTCCTGGACGCGATGCTCGCCCTGGACACCGGCAACTGGCGGTTCGCCGTCAACGGCACGAACCTGACGGACAAGATCCACGCCACGACGATCCTGACCCGCGGCGACGCATGGTACGGACCCCGGCGCAACCTCCTGACCAGCGTCACCTACCGCTTCTAGGGAGAAGGCCGCCGTGCTCCGTCGAATTCTCGTGAAGCTTCACCGCTGGTTCGGACTGGGCGCGGCGGCCTTCCTCTTCCTCGCCGGGATCACCGGCGCGGTGATCTCCTGGGACCACGAGCTGGACGCCCGGCTCAATCCGGGCATGTTCAGGGCGCGGACGGCCGGAGCCCCGAAGCCCGTGGCCGAACTCATCGCGCGGGTCGAGTCGGCCGACCCCCGCGTCCGGGTCACCTTCGCCCCGCTGGAGATCGAACCCGGCCACACGCTCATGGTTTCCGTGGCACCCCGCATCGATCCGGGCACCGGCAAAGCCTTCGAGCCCGGCTACAACCAGGTGGCCCTGGACCCCTCCACGGGCGAGATCCAGGGAAGGCGGGAATGGGGCCGGGCCTCCCTGTCCAGGGAGAACCTCCTGCCCTTCCTGTACAAGCTGCACTACAGCATGCACCTGCCGAAGAAGGGCGGGATCGAGCTGGGGGTGTGGTTGATGGGTCTCGTCGCGCTGGCGTGGGTGGCCGACAGTTTCATCGCGCTCACGATCTCGTTTCCCGCAGCGGCGGCCTGGGCCCGGTCCCTGAGGTTCCGGTGGCGGGAGGGCGGGTTCCGCCTGGTCTTCGACCTGCACCGGTCCGGAGGCGTGTGGGTGTGGCCCCTGGTGCTGATGCTGGCCGTCACCTCCGTGGGGATGAACCTGAACCGGGAGGTCATGCGCCCCGTGGTCTCCTGGTTCTCGGACCTCAGCCCTTCGCCCTTCGCGAACCGCCCCATGGCGGGTCCGGCCCGGCCCGTGGAACCCCGGATCCCCATGGCCCAGGTCCTCGATCTGGCCCGGGCCGAGGCCCGGAACCGGGGGTGGACGGCCCCGGCCGGGGGCGTGTTCCTGTCCACGGAATTCGGCGTATGGGGCGTGGGCTTCTTCGAGCGGGACCGCAGCCACGGCGACGGCGGCCTCGGCAATCCCTGGCTCTACTTCGATTCCCGGACCGGGGAAGCCGCGGGTTCGGACGTTCCCGGCACGGGAAGCGCCGGGGACCTGTTCATGCAGGCCATGTTCCCGCTTCATTCCGGGCGCCTCCTGGGAACGCCGGGGCGGATCCTCATGTCCATGATGGGACTGGCGATCGCGATGTTCAGCGCCACGGGCGTGATGATCTGGGCGCGCAGGCTGCGGGGACGCAGGAGCCTGTCCACGTAATAGGTTCCTGGGTCGGCTGTCCAACTCCTGCTTTCGTCCTTTTCGGCCTGGTGATGCTGTCCGGGGTCCGGACGCATCCCGATCCCTCGGACCGCGCCCGGGCCTCCCGCAAGGTCGCCGATGGTGAACGGCTGGCCGAGCGACACGGCCTCCCACGCATTCGCAGGGAGCGTACGGGGGAGGTCATGAATCGGCCTGGCGTAAGCTGGAGCATCCTGGCCTTCCGATCACCGGCACCCTGACAGTGCCTCCCGGCCCGGTTGCCACCTCGTTTTAGTCCTTGTCATGCGAAACTTGGCGGCATTCCCTTTCGCGCAGGCGGCCCCATGATGCGAACCCCCACGCGCCCCGAAAACGCCCCGATGCTCGAGGACCGCCGGGAGACCCCGTCCTGGGCGCGGACCTTCGGGCTGCCATCCCTTCTGGCGGTGGCCTTCGTCGGGGTGGCGAGCCTCCTGATCGGGCGGATCCAGGGGGAGGATGGGCGCCGCCAGCGGGCCGCGATGGAGGACGGCGGGAAGGCGGTGGGCCAGGGCCTCGTGCGGATCCTGTCGGACGACGAGAGCTACCTGGAGGCGCTGGCGGCGGAGTGGTCCAGGGATTCCCTGACAGACGCGGCCTTCCAGTTCCGCGCCAGCCGCTTCGTGGCCAACCATCCCGAGCTCCTCAACCTGACCCGCGTGGACGCGGCCCTCACCATCCGGGACGCGGCCCCGCGGGAGCCCAATGCCCAGATCCTGGGCCTGAAGCTGACCCTGCCCGAACCCTTGAAGGCCGCCACGGCCGCCCGGGAGAGCAGGCGGCCGAAGCGCACCCGCCCCTTCACGGCCATCCAGGGGAACCCGTCCCTGGAGATCTGGGTGCCGGTCTATCGCGGGGACGCCTTTCTCGGTCTCATCGCCGGGGTCGTCTCCGTGGATCGGCTCCTGGGGGTGGCCCTGCCTCCGTCGCTGGCGCGGATGCTGCGCTTCGAGCTGCGGGGGGACGGGGGCGACCTCCTGGCGGAATCCAGTTCCATCGTGTCGCCCCGCCCGGGGCTCCGCCAGAAGGTGGACCTGCCCACGCCCGGCCTTGCGCTGTACACGGAAAGCCTGGCGCCGGACCGCGTCCGGGCCGGCACGGTGCTGCTCCTGGTCCTCTGCATCGGTCTCGCGGCCGCCATCGGCTGGGCCCTCTGGCTGACCCGCCGGGACGTGGCGCGGCGGAAGACCGCGGGCCGCAAGCTGCTGCGCATGGCCCAGCTCTACTCGGCGCTCAGCCAGGTGAACCAGGCCATCATCCGGTCGCGGTCCCAGGATGAGCTCCTGAAGCGCATCTGCAAGGCGCTGGTGGAATTCGGCCAGCTCAGGATGGCCTGGATCGGCCGCCAGGACCCGGAGCAGCGGAGGGTGGAGATCATCTGCGAGGAGGGGGATGCGGACCGCTACACCGAGTTGCTGGATATCCGCACGGACACCTCCAACTGGGCGGAAGGGCCGGCGGGCCATGCCATCAAGGATGGAACCTACTTCATCGCCAATGATTTTCTGAGCACCTCGGCGAATCTGCCCTGGCATGACGCGGCGGCCGCCCGGGGGTTCCGGTCCGCGGCGGCCTTCCCCATCCGGCAGGGCGGGGCCATCTGGGGCGTCCTCATGGTCTATTCCTCCGAACTCAACGTCTTCGGAGAGCCTGAGATCGGCCTGCTGTGCGAAGCCGCCGCCAACGTCTCCTTCGCCCTGGACCACATCGCGGGCGAGGCCCAGCGGGTGCGGGCGGAGGAGGCGCTCCGGGTGAACGAGGAGCGTCTCCGGAATGCCCTGGAAGGCGCCAGCGACGGCATCTGGGACGTGGACATGATCTCGGGGCAGGTCTACCTCAGCCCCCGGGGCTGCCAGATCCTCGGGTACCAGGAGGAGGAACTGCCCCAAATCGCCCGCGTCTGGAACGAGCTCGTGCATCCGGAGGACCTGCCCGAAACCAACCTGGCCCTCTCCAACTACCTGGGCGGGAAGCGGGACCTCTTCCAGGTGGAACAGCGCCTCCGGACGAAGGACGGCGCGTGGAAATGGGTCCTGGCCCGGGGCAAGGTGACCCGGAGGGACGGGCTGGGGCACCCCCTGCGCATGACCGGCACGCATACCGACCTGACCGAGCGCAAGGAGATGGAAGCGGAACACCGCCGAATGGAACTGGAGCTGCAGCATGCCCAGAAGCTCGACAGCCTGGGCGCCCTGGCGGGGGGCGTCGCCCACGACATGAACAACGTGCTGACCGCCATCCTCAGCCTCGCCGAAACCCTCCGGTTCTCCTTCCCCGAGGCCGGCGCCCAGGCCCTGGCCACGATCATCCAGGCCACGGAACGGGGCAAGGGCCTCGTGAAGAGCCTCACGGATTTCTCGCGGAAGGACCTGCCCGACGCCCGGCCCCTGGACCTGAACGAGCTGGTTCGCCAGGAGGAGGCCATCCTCCTTCGGACCCTGCGCCAGAAAGTGCAGATCCAGGTGGTCCTGGAGGACGGACTGCCCCGGATCCTCGGCGAGGCCGGGATGCTGGGCAGCGCGATCATGAACCTCTGTATCAATGCCAGGGACGCCATGCCCGAGGGGGGGACCATCACCCTGCGCACCCACCGGTCGCCGGACGGCGTCGAGCTGGCCGTGGAGGACACGGGCAGGGGCATGGCGCCCGAGGTCCTGGCCCGGGCCACCGAACCCTTCTTCACCACCAAGCCGGCTGGCAAGGGCACGGGGCTGGGCCTGGCCATGGTCTACAGCACGCTCAAGGCCCACGGCGGCAACCTGGCGATCTGGAGCGTCCCTGGAAAGGGGACCCGGGTCGTCCTCAGATTTCCTCCGGCCCCTGAGGCGGCCCTGGGGGGCCCTGCGCCCCTTCCGCCGGGTGGAGCCTCGACGCGGGCCTCCCGGAAGCTGCTCCTGGTGGACGATGACGAACTCATCCAGTCCTCCGTGCCCGCAGCCCTGTCGAACCAGGGCCATGTGGTCCATTCGGCCACGACGGGCAGCCACGCCCTGGAGCTCCTCGCGGGCGGGCTGAAGGTGGACCTGGTGATCCTGGACTACAACATGCCGGGCATGAACGGCGCCGAGACGCTGGACCGGATCATGGGCCTGGATCGGGGGATTCCGGTGATCATCGCCACCGGTTTCGTGGATGCGGAGTTGTCCGCGGCCCTGGCGCGCTGGCCGAAGGTGCTGAGCCTTCCCAAGCCCTTCACCTCCGAAGCCCTCCAGCGGGCCATCGACGTCCTGACCTGAACAGCCCCGAGTCGCTGGCGGCCCCCTGCCGGGCCTTGAGGGGGAAGGGTCGCTCCGCCCGCCGCGAACGTTCAGGAGGCCGGGAACGTCACCGCCGGCGCCGTCCAGGCCGCGGGATCGTTGTTCAGCCCATGCTTGTAGGAGATCACCTCCAGCCGTTCCGGCACCACGTGGATCAGCACCAGGTTCCTGCCGCCCGGGAAGGCCTGGTCCCAGTAGGCGCGGTGGCGCCTGGCGATCTCGGCCGGGTCGGTGACCAGGACCGCCTTGCCGCGCAGGGCGACGTAGCCTTCCATCCGGGTCAGGTCGCCGTAGAAGAGCGTCACCTTGGGGTTGGCGCGAAGTTCCTGCACCTTGAGGGTCGTGTCGCTGGTGGCCATCCAGACGGACATGTCCGCCTCGGGGGGAAAGGGATTCATGGTCCGCACCCGGGGGCCGCCGTCGGCGGCGACCGTGCACAAGGCGGTGTAGTGGCAGGACGTCATGAGTTCGCGCGCGGCGGCCAGGGTCGCCTCGCGGGATGGGGTCTTGGCCGGCGCCCCGGCCCCGGCCGGCAGGACCAGGAGGAGCGCCGCGAGGGTGGCGCGGAGCAGGGAGGATCGGGCAGGTGCGCGCATGGCGGGAGCTCCGTGGAAACCTGGATGGATGGGATGTTCACGATTCTCCCACCTTTGGACCCCCTTCAACACCACCCATGCCTGGACCCGGGACCCCCAAAAGGTGTCCGAACAATTTTTTTGCGGCGACGGTTGACGACCTAATCGTATGGACCCATACTATCCAGACCTCAACCAAGGGGACCCCTTTGACACCCTGCCCAACGCCCCAATTCCGATCGCCCAAGTATGAGCGCATTCAGCGTTTAGTCGAACGCATCGGCGCCCCGACGGTGGACCGGGGGACCCTTGAGGCCTACCTGCTGCTCATGAGCGTCTCCGACGAGATCCGGGAGATCGCCAACTCCAAGCTCTCCTGCCACGGCTTGGGTGAGGGGCGCATCATGACGCTCGTCCTGCTCCTGGAGAACCAGCCTGAGCCGCTGTCCCACTCCCGGCTGGCCGAACTGATGACCGTCACCAAGGGCAGCATCACCGGCCTCGTAGACAGCCTGGAACAGGACGGCCTGGTCAAGCGGGTCGAGGCCCCCGAGGACCGGCGCACCCGGCTGATCACCATCACCCCCGCCGGCCTGGAGCTGGTGAACACCTACCTGCCCCAGAAGTTCCAAGGCATCGAACGGCTCATGTCCGTCCTGAGCCCGGAGGAACGGGAGACCCTGGCCATCCTGCTGCAGAGGATCCAGGAAGGTCTCCCCTCGTATCGGAGCGAATAGCGCTCCCTGGCCATCGTTTGAATCCGCTCCCGGACCGGGAGGCGGCCGGAAGGCTGCCGGGTCCTTCTCTACCCACTTTCGAGGTTTCCCATGACTACTGCCGCTTCCCAGACTGCCGGACCGGCCCCATCCCTGGTGGACGGAGCTTCCGCCGTCGCCGCCCCGGAGCCGTCCGCGGCCGCCCCGGCCTCCAGCCGCCGGCTGTCCTCCCTCCTCGTCGCCGGCGCGCTGGTGGCCGGCTCCCTGGGGGCCGTCTACTACGTGCGCCAGGTGGCGCCCTTCGAATCCACGGACGACGCGTTCATCGACGGCCACATCATCGGCATCAGTCCGCAGGTGGCCGCCCAGGCGGCCGTGGTGCACATTGACGACAACCAGGTGGTCCACAAGGGCGACCTCCTCGTGGAACTGGACCCCACCGACTTCCAGGTGGCCCTGGAACAGGCCCGGGGCGCGGAGGCGGCCGCGCTGGGCAAGCGGGCCCAGGCCCAGGCCGGCGTTGCGGCGGCCGAAAGCGCCGTGGTCGAAGCCGAGGCGACCCTCCATTCCCTGCAGGCCACCTTCGAGAACGCCGAGACCGAGCTGCGCCGCCAGCAGGGCGTCGACGCCCGGGCCCGTTCCCAGAAGGACCTGGACACCGCCGTCGCCGGCCGCAAGACCTCCTTCGCCTCCCTGGAGCGGGCCCGGGCCCAGGTGCGCTCCGCCCAGGCCCAGGTGGCCCAGGCCCGGGCCACCGTCACCGCGGCCGAGGGCGACTACCAGAAGGCCCAGGCCGACACCCGCAAGGCCCGCGTGAACCTGGACCACTGCCGCATCCTGGCCCCCGTGGACGGGCGCATCGCCGGCAAGGCGGTGGACGCGGGCGCCTACGTCACCCCCGCCAACCCGCTCTTCCAGATCGTGCCGGCCCAGGTGTGGGTGGTGGCGAACTTCAAGGAGACCCAGCTCAGGCACATGGCCCCGGGCCAGCCCGTCGAGGTGAGCGTGGACGCCTTCCCCGGCCTGGCCCTCACCGGGAGGGTGGATTCCATCCAGTCCGGCACCGGTTCCCGCTTCAGCGTGATCCCCACCGAGAACGCCACGGGCAACTTCGTCAAGGTCGTCCAGCGCGTCCCCGTGAAGATCCTCCTCGACAACGGCAACCTGGGCCAGCTGGCCCCGGGCATGTCCGTGGAACCCAAGGTGCGGGTGCGTTCCTGACGCCGCCCTCCTGACAACGAGCGACCCATGCCCTTCCCGAGAACTCCCAACAGCGCCGCCAAGCCCGGCGCCAACCCGTGGCTTGTCGCCGTGGTGATCTCCCTGGCCACCTTCATGGAGGTGCTGGACACCAGCATCGCCAACGTGGCCCTGGGGCACATCGGCGGAAGCCTGGGCGCCAGCCAGAGCCAGGCCACCTGGGTGCTCACCAGCTACCTGGCCGCCAACGCCATCATCATCCCCATCAGCGGCTGGCTGTCCAACACCCTGGGCCGCAAGCGCTTCTACATGATCTGCGTGGCCCTCTTCACCGCCAGCTCCTTCCTCTGCGGCATCGCCCCCTCCCTGGGCGTGCTGCTGCTGTGCCGGGTCCTCCAGGGCGCCGGCGGCGGGGGGCTCGCCCCCAGCGAGCAGAGCATGCTGGCCGACACCTTCCCCGGCAAGTACTTCGGCATGGCCTTCGCGGTCTACGGCATCGCCGTGGTGGTGGCGCCGGCCATCGGTCCCACCCTCGGCGGCTGGATCACCGACAACTTCTCCTGGCGCTGGATCTTCTTCATGAACGTGCCGGTGGGCGTGGTGTCCCTCCTGCTCACCCAGCGGCTCATCCAGGATCCGCCGAAAGAGCAGGCTCCGAAAAAGCCCATCCGGGTGGACGCCATGGGTTTCGCCTTCGTGGTGCTGGCCTTCGGCGCCCTGCAGGTCTTCCTGGACAAGGGCCAGGAGTCCGACTGGTTCGGCTCGCCCGCCATCGTCGCCTTCTTCCTGCTCACCCTGGCCGGCATCATCGGCCTGGTGGTGTGGGAGACGATGATCGCGAAGGATCCCGTGGTGGACCTGCCCCTGCTGCGCAACGGGAGCCTGGCCACCTCCATGGGCCTGCAGTTCGTCGTCGGGTTCATCCTCAATTCCACCACCGTCCTGGTGCCGCTCCTGGCCCAGCAGCTCCTGGGCTACGACGCCACCCAGGCCGGCCTCGTGCTGATGCCGGGCGGCCTGATGCTCATGGTCATGATGCCCGTCGCCGGGGCCCTCGTGCGCAAGGTGCAGCCCAAGTACCTGATGGCCTTCGGCCTCTCCCTGCTGGCCGTGTCGCTGGTGATGATGTCGGGCTTCACCGCCCAGATCGCCTTCAACCACCTGCTCTGGGCCCGGCTGATCCAGTGCATGGGACTGCCGCTGTTCTTCATTCCCCTCAACACCATCGCCTACAGCAACCTGCCCCCCGGGAAGAGCAACCAGGCCAGCGCCATGATGAACCTCATGCGCAACCTGGGCGGCAGCATCGGCATCGCCGTGGCCACCACCCTCCTGGTGCGCCGGGCCCAGGTGCACCAGATGTACCTGGCGGCCACGGCCACCCGGGCGAACCTGCCCCTGATGCACCGCCTGCACCCCGACGGCGGGCTCGCCCCGAAGGGCCTGCTGGGCTTCTACAACCAGGTCCAGGTCCAGGCGGCGATGCTCTCCTACCTGGACGTGTTCCGCATCCTGACCGTCGCCTGCGTGATCGTCATCGCCGTGGTCCTGCTGCTCCGCCGCGTGCGCAGGGACGTCCAGCCGGCAATGGGTCACTGAGCCCCCCATCGTGGAGAAGAACCCCATGCGAACCTCGATTCCTTTCCTGGCCCTGGCGGCCACCGCAATGCTCACCGGCTGCAAGGTCGGCCCCACCTACCGGCCCCCGGAACCCCGGGCGCCCAGCCGGTGGAGCGAGCCCCTGGCCGGCGGCGAGACCAGCCGCGGCGCCGATCTGGCCCGGTGGTGGACGGCCTTCAAGGACCCCGAGCTGGCCTCCCTGGTGGAGCGGGCCCTGAAGGCCAACCTGGACCTCCGACAGGCCCAGGCCCGCCTCCGGGAAGCCCGGGCCCGGCGCGGCGTGGCCGGCTCGGCCCTGGGTCCCGACGTGGAGGCCTCGGGATCCGCCGGCCGGGAGCGCCAGAGCGCCCACCAGCCCCTCCTGGGCGGCCTGCTGCCCCCCGGGACCCCCTTGACCAGCGACATCTACCAGGCCGGGTTCGACGCCAGCTGGGAACTGGACCTCTTCGGCGGCAACCGGCGCCGCGTGGAGGAGGCCGACGCCGCCCTGGCGGCCGCAGGCTACAGCCTGGCCGACGCCCAGGTCAGCCTGGTGGCGGAAGTGGCGCGCAACTACGTGGCCGCCCGGGGGTTCCAGCAGCGCCTGGCCATCGCCAGGGAGAACCTCACCGCCCAGCGCGACATCGTGGCCCTGGCCCGTTCCCGGTACCAGCAGGGCTTCACCAGCAGCCTCGAGCCGGAGCAGGCCGCTACCATCCTGGCCCAGACCGAAAGCCAGGTGCCGGCCCTGGAAGGCGGATTCCTGGCCGCCCTGCACCACCTCGGGGTGCTGCTGGGCCAGGCCCCGGGCACCCTGCGCGAGGAGCTGGCCGCCACCGCGCCGATTCCCGCCGCGCCGGCGGAGGTTCCCGCGGGCCTCCCGGCCGACCTGGTGCGGCGCCGCCCCGACATCCGGGTGGCGGAGCGCCACCTGGCCGAAGCCTCCGCGCGGGTGGGCGTCGCCACGGCCGATCTCTATCCCGCGTTCTCGCTTGGCGGCAGGTTCGGCTGGGAAAGCGCCCAGAGCGGCAGCCTCCTCTCCTCCGCCAGTTCGACCTGGTCCTGGGGCCCCTCCTTCCGCTGGCCGATCTTCGCGGCGGGCCGGATCCGCGCGAACATCCGCGTCCAGGACGCGCGCCAGGAGCAGGCCCTGGCCGCCTACGAGAAGGCCGTGCTGACCGGCTTCGAGGAGGTGGAGAACGCCCTGGTGGCCTACGCCAAGGAGCAGGCCCGCAACGTGCCCCTGCGGGCGGCCGTGGCCTCCAGCGGCCGGGCCCTGGAGGTGGCGCGCCAGCAGTACGCCAGCGGCCTGACCAGCTTCATCAACGTCCTGGACGCGGAGCGGACGGTGTACCAGGCCCAGGACAGCCTCGTGCAGAGCGACCAGGCCGTCGCCCAGGACCTGATCGCCCTGTGCAAGGCGCTGGGCGGCGGCTGGCCGGCAACGGCGGCCAGCGGGAGCTGATCCTCCCTGAGCCGCCGTTCCAGCCGCGCCGAGGGAGGTCCCGGGAGGTCAGCCTTCAGGCGGAACCCAGGCCTCCAGGTCGGCGAGCAGTCCCGGCCCGGACGGTTCCCATCCCAGCTTCCTCCGGGTCTGTTCGCTGGAAGCGGGCATATCGTGGCCCGCGAACCCTGCGAGCCAGCCGAAAAAGGCCTGCGCCTCCTCCGGGGCGAGGGCCTTGACCGGCAGGTTCAGCCGCCGGCCGAGGGTTTCGGTGATGGCGCGCATCGGCACGCCCTCCTCCGCCACCGCGTGGTACTTCGCGCCCGGCTCGGCCTTTTCGAGCGCCAGCCGGTAGAGGCGGGCCACGTCGAGGACGTGCGCCGCCGGCCAGCGGTTGCCGCCGTCGCCGATGTGGGCGCAGGCGCCCCTGGAACGGAACAGCTCGATGGCGGGGGTGAGGAGTCCCTGCTTGACCGGGTCATGGACCTGCGGGAGCCGCACCACCGACACGTTGACCCCGGCCGCCGCGGCGGCGTCCCCCGCCTCCTCCGAGGCGGCGCGGGGGATCACCCCGGAACCGATCGTGGGATTGTCCTCCCGGGCCGGCTCGCCGGGCGTGGTGTTGGCCATCCCCGTCCCGGAAGTGATGACCAGCGGCCGGCGGGAGCCTGCCAGCAGCGAGCCGAGCGCCTTGATCACCCGGCGGTCATCCTCGCAGTTCGCCGCGAATTTCGAGAAGTCGTGGTTGAAGGCCAGATGGAGAACGCCGTCGGAACGGTCGGCGCCCTTCCTGAGGGACTCGAGGTCCTCTAGGGAGCCGCGATGGACCTCGGCCCCGGCGGCAGCCAAGGCTGCCGCTTTCCCGTCCGAGCGGCAGAGCCCCAGGACCTGGTGGCCCGCGGCGACCAGCTCCTTGACGACCGCCGACCCGATGAATCCGGTCGCACCTGTGACGAATACGCGCATAAGCAAACCTCCTGGGTGCCTTGAACCCCACGTTCGGTCCGCGGGCTATACTTGTAAAGTAGTGGGTTCATCATAGTAAAAGGACTACCCGGATGAGTGAGCACCCCCTTGGCGAGAATCCGCTCGGAACCTACCTGCGGGACCGGCGCACCCGGCTCGACCCGGCCGCGCTGGGGTTTCCCTCCGGGCGCCGCCGGACCCCGGGCCTGCGCCGGGAGGAAGTGGCCCAGCGGGCCAACATCAGCCCGACCTGGTACACCTGGCTCGAGCAGGGGCGCGGCGGGGCACCCTCCGCCGAGGTGCTCGACCGGGTCGCAGGCGCGCTCATGCTCACGGAGGTCGAGCGCGAACACCTGTTCCTCATCGGCCTCGGCCGGCCGCCCGAGGTGCGGTTCCGGAAGAACGAGGGCGTCACCCCCCGCCTGCAGCGCGTCCTGGACGTGCTGGACCCGTGTCCCGCCGTGATCAGGACCGCGATCTGGGACGTCGTGGCCTGGAACCGGGCGGCGACCCTGATGCTGATGGACTATGGCGCCCTGCCGCCGGAGCAGCGCAACATCCTGCGCTTCATCTTCCTCGACCCCCGCGCCCGCGCCGCGCAGTACGACTGGGAGGGCGTGGCCCGCTTCGTGCTGGGGGCGTTCCGCGCGGACGCGGCGCGCGCCGGGGCGGCGGCGGAGATCGAGCCCCTCGTCGAGGAGCTCTGCCGGCTCAGCCCCGAGTTCCGGTCGATGTGGCGGGACAACGACGTCCGGGGCGGCCACGGAGAGGCGGTCAAGCACCTGCGCCACCCGGTCCTGGGTCCGATCGCCTTCGAGTACTCGGCCTTCGCGGTGGACGGCCGAACGGACCTCAGCCTGGTGATCTACAACCCCGCGACGGCGGAGGACGCGGAACGGATCGCGTCGTTGCTGGCCTGAATCCCCGTTTCGGCCTTCACGTGGCGCGAACGTCGCGGATCGGCGGCTGGCCGAAATGGCGGGCATACTCGCGGCTGAAATGGGAGGGACTTTCGTAGCCCACCCGGAACGCGGCGGTCGCCGCGTCCAGGCCTTCCACGCGCAGCAGGCGGCGGGCCTCCTGCAGGCGCAGTTCCTTCTGGAACTGCAGCGGGCTGAGGGTCGTGATCTCCTTGAAATGCTTGTGAAACGAGGAGGGACTCATGTTCACCAACTGGGCCAGGTCCTCGATCCGCAAGGGTTCGTCGAACCGCTCCCGGAGCCGCGTGACGGCCTTGGCGATGCGCTGGACCCGGCTTCCGGCCACGCCCAGCTGCCGAACCACCGGCCCGTACGCCGTCCTCAGCAGGCGGTAGGTGATCTCCCGCCTGAGCATGGGGCCCAGCACCTCCGCGTCCGCGGGCTCGCCCAGGCAGCGCAGCAGGCGGAGGAAAGCGTCCAGGAGTTCCGGGGTCCCCTCGCTCAGGTGGATGCCGGGCCCGGAAGGGACCGGCTCGGGGGCCTGCCCCATGCCCTGGAGCAGCCCGAAGACCAGGTCCGGGTCCAGGTCCAGGGCCAGGCAGAGGAAGGGCTTCCCGGGGGAGGCCTCCACCACGTGGCTGGTGATGGGCAGGTCGATGGACACGATCAGGAAGCGTCCCCGCTGGAACCGGAAGACATGCCCGTTCATGACCACCTCCTTCGCCCCCTGGAGGACCAGGCAAAGGGAAGGACGATAAACGGCATGGGTGGGCAGGGTGCGGCCGTCGCTGCGGATCACCAGGAGTCCGGGCAGGGGGGTGGGGTGCACACCCTCGTCCGGGGCCCATTCCAGGGCGGACCGCGCCAGTTCGGTCAGGGTTCCGGTTGGTTTGCCTTGCCGCATGGGTGTCCTCCGGTCCACCCTACCCCGCCGCCGGACCCCGCGCATCCGAAACTTCGCGAATCTGGAGGATCCGGCAATCCTTTGACAGGATCCCGCTACCGGCCGCCACCCGGCCGGATCTAGCCTGGGAGGGCAGGACACCCTCGAGGAGACTTCCATGACCCGACCCATCACCCTCATCACCGGCGGCAGCCGCGGCCTGGGACGCAACGGGGCCCTCCATCTCGCCAAGGCGGGCCACGACCTCATCCTCACCTACCACAGCCGCCAGGACGAAGCCGAACGGGCGCTGGCCGAGGTTCGGGCCGCGGGCGCCAAGGCCCAGGCCCTGCGCCTGGACGCGGGAGACGTGGCCTCCTTCGCGGCCTTCGCGCAGACCCTGGAGCGGACCCTCCAGGAGCACTGGGGGACCGGGCGGTTCCAGGCCCTGGTCAACAACGCCGGGACCGGCCTGCACGCCCCGTTCCAGGAGACCACGGAGGCCCAGTTCGACCAGTTGATGAACGTCCACTTCAAGGGCGTCTTCTTCCTCACCCAGCGCCTCCTGCCCCTCCTGGCGGACGGAGGCCGGATCCTCAACCTTTCCAGCGGCCTGGCCCGCTTCGCCCTGCCGGGTTCCTCCGCCTACGCCGCCATGAAGGGCGCCGTGGAGGTGCTGACCCGCTACCTGGCCAAGGAGCTGGGATCCCGCCGGATCTCGGTGAACGTGCTGGCGCCCGGGGCCATCGAGACGGACTTCAACGGTGGCGCCGTCCGGGACAACCCGGCCCTGAACCAGGCCATCGCCGCCCAGACCGCCCTGGGGCGGGTGGGCCTGCCGGACGACATCGGCGCCGTGGTCGCGGCCCTGCTCGGTCCGGGAACGGGCTGGATCAATGCGCAGCGGATCGAGGCGTCGGGCGGGATGTTCCTCTGATATGTATTGGCCTGTCAAGGCTGGCAGCCAACTATTTCTCTTTTCCGGCAGTGTGTAGGGAGCAGAACGGACGGCATGCCGACGGTTGATCAGTCTGATATGCGCGGGTTGGGTACCGCATGACAACGGGTTCGTCGAGGAGCTGCCTCGATCTAGTGGCGAGGGTCATTCCAGAAGCGAATGCCTCTTAGAGGGTTCGAGGATTCTCCCACCGTTGTCCGTTCTGCTGCCGACACACTGCGGCTGCACTTCAGCCAGCTAAGGCTTGGGGGTAGGCGGTGGCAGGGCCTGGCCAATGGCCCAGAGGAAGCCGGTCAGCTCGCGGGCGATGGCCGTGCAGGTCTGGACCTTCTTCTTGCCCCTGGCCTCGAACTGCCGGTAGCGTGCGCAAAGGCGCTTCTGTGCAGCCCAGGCGATGGTCTGCACTGCTTCTGGAGCACGTTCGGCCCGTCTTTGCAGGCTCGGGGTTTTCCTCGCGGGATGCCGGTAGGTCCATGCTGCCTCCACCAGGACCCTGCGCACATGGCCATTGCCGGTCTTGGTGATCCCCCCGCGGGACCGGGTCTCGCCACTGGAATGCTCGCTGGGAACCACCCCCAGATACTTCATCAACTGGGGTGCATTGGCGAATCGCCTCAAATCGCCGATCTCAGCCACGATCGTGGTCGCAGTGAGGCGGTTGATCCCGCGCAGGGCCATGTAGCCTTCGATCAGCCTGGAGAAGGCCGAACTCGATCCGGCGGTTTCGATCTGCTCGTCGAAGGCCGCAACCCGTCTGGTCATGGCCTGGACCGTATCGACATATTCCTGAAAGACGATTTGTTGGACCGGCTGGTCGAACTTCATGGTTTCCAGCCAGCGGAGATGGGCCTGGGTCCACCGGGTTTTTCCGGAATAGGTCCGCCCGTGCCGCAGCAGGAAGGCCAACAGTCGCTGCTTGGCGACGTGCTGCAAATGCTTCAGGTCCTCCCGAGCCCGGGTCAGATCCCGCAGGGCCTCCTGGGCTTCGTCGGGCACCCATATTGCCGTTAGTTCCCCGGCCCGGTGGAGCCTGGCCAAGGTCAGACTATCGCGGCGGTCGGTTTTGACCCGGTCCCCAGGTTTCCTGGGAATGAGGGACGGCGCCACAACCTGGCACTCCAGCCGTAAAGCGAGTAGTTGCCGATAAAGGATGTAACCGCAGGGGCCCGCTTCGTAGCAGAACGAAAGCGTCGCGCCATCCTTCCGGAGTTGCCTCACAAGTTTCACCACGGCCTCCGGTGTATTGGCGATCTCACCCACGTACCGAACTTCCCCTTCGTGGGCTTCAGCCACCGAGACCGCAATCGTCTCCTTGTGGACATCCAGCCCGACGTACTTGCTCACCTTGCTAGAATCGTTCACGGCCTGTCCTCCTCAATTACGGCTCTGAGCCGGTTGTGTAATGCGCACTGAGCTTAACCCGCGTCATTTAAGGACGGACAGGCCCCTTTGAGGAGCCTGGGGCCTTGCCTCGGTGGGCCTTGCGCACCACCCTTTAGACAGCCGGGCGGAGGTTAGGGCTACCGCAGGGATGCGACCCGAGCGCCGACCCGGGCCCGGAAACAGGGTGGGCCGGAGTCATCCGGCCCCGTCCTTGGCAACCGCCTTTCCAACCGGCCCAGTTTCTGGGCTTCAGGCGATAAATCCCGGGGGTCTGGGGGCAGAGCCCCCGGGGATCTCGTTCTAACGGCCCGCCTGATTCGTGTCAGGCCAATACATGATGTCTAGTTGTAAGGCACCCTGCCCATGCGTTGATTCAGGGCAGCGGCCCGCCCCGGGCCGCGACCCAGAGGCTCGTCCATTCCTCGCGTCCCAGGGTGACCTCCAGCCCCTTGACGCACGCCTGGAGCCGGTCGGGCCGGGTGGTTCCCAGGACGGGCTGGATACCGGCGGGGTGCCGCAGGAGCCAGGCCACAGCGATGGCCTCCGGGGGAACGCCGTGGCGGCGGGCGGAGGCCTCGAGGGCCGCACGGGTCCCGGCGCTCCAGTTCCCGCCGGCCAGGGGAGCCCAGCTCTGGATGCGGATCCGGCGGCTGCGGCATTCCTCCAGCGTGCCGTCGGTGAACCACACGGCCCGTTCGCGGCTGTCGTGGTTGAAGGTGACGGCGCTGTCCACGAACGCGTCGTGGGCCAGGCTCAGCTGCAGCTGGTTCGCCACCAGGGGCTCGTCCAGGCTGGCCTGGAGGAGGCGGATCTGGGCGGCGTTCATGTTGGAGACGCCGAAGGCGCGGACCTTGCCGGCCTCCTTCAGGCGCCGGAAGGCGCCGGCGATCTCGTCGGGCTCCATCAGGGGGTCCGGGCGGTGCAGGAGGAGGATGTCCAGGTGGTCGGTCGCCAGGCGGGCGAGGCTCCCGTCGACGGAGCGGAGGATGTGGGCGGCGCTCAGGTCGTAGTGGCCCGTGGCGACGCCGTCGAGGCCGCCGATGCGGATGCCGCACTTGCTCTGCAGGACGATGCGGTCGCGCAGCGAGGGGGTCTCGCGCAGCACCTTCCCGAAGACCTCCTCGGCCTTGAACTGGCTGTAGAAGTCCGCGTGGTCGAAGAAATCGATGCCCAGGTCCAGGGCGGCCTCCACCAGCTGCCGGGCCTGGACGACGTCGGCTTCGCCCACCGGGGTGGCGTTCCAGCCTCCCCCCAGGCCCATGCAACCCAAGGCCAGGCGCGAGCCCTGGATCCCCGCCGGTCCGATTCCGATCATTTCCATTTTGAAACCCGCTTCACCCACCGTGGGGACTGGATACCTATCTTGAAGGAATCTTCACTTCGGGGGGACCCGGTTCCCATTCGACAGACGCCCCATCCAGGCGAAGTAGCGGTCCAGGCTGGCGGCAGAGGGAAGCTCATGGCCCTTGCCCTCCTCCGTCACCCAGGTGACGTCGGCACCGGCCGCCTGGAGGAGGCCCACCAGGGTCCGGGTGCGCTCGAAGGGGCAGTTCCGGTCGGCCGTGCCGTGGAAGATGAAGATGGGCATCCCCCGGAAGGCCGCGAGGTTGGCCGGCTCGAGGAAATCCGGATGGCCCGGCCCCAGCCAGCGGCTGGCCAGGTCCGGCGCCCCGCTGAAGACCGCCAGGCCCTGGAAGGCGCCGGGACGCTCCAGCGCGGTGCGGTACACCCCATAGCCCCCCATGCTGAAGCCCGCGAGCACGACGCGGGAAGGGTCCACCGGATACCTCGCCATCACGCCCGCGATGGCCTCCCGCAGGTCCTCCTGGGCATGGTCGGCGCTGTAGCAGTTGGAGGTGCCCCGCCCGAAGGGGGCCAGTTCGAACCAGCCCTCGGGCGCCCGGCGGAGGTCCAGGATCCCCCGGTCGTCCTGCCCGCTGCCATGCAGGAAGACCAGCAGGGGATACCGTTTCCCCCCATCCAGCAGGGCCGGCGTTCTCAGGGAATACGGCTGCAAGGTCCCGTCCAGGGCGCTCAGGTAGGCGCGCCGCTGGAGGCCCCGGAATTCCGCGATGGGATCCCGCCCGGTCTCGAGCGCCTGGAGGTCCCGGCCGGTCTGCTCGAGGAGGCGCCGGACCTCCGGCGCCGGGTCCGTGGGAGCCCGCTTCGCCAGGGCGGCCTCCGCATCCTGGAGGCGGTAGGCCAGGGTGGAACGGGTGCCGGGGCTGATGGATCCCAGGCGCTCCAGCCGTTGCCGGAGGGAGGGGATGCCTCCGTCCGGCAGGACCGTGAGGCCCAGGGTGAGGGTGCGCCCCGGGCCCTGCACCTGGACCTGGTATCCGCCCGGGGGCAGGTGGCCTTCCAGCCGCTGGGTCCGAGGGGCCGGACCTTCGGGCAGATGGATCATCCGGTTCCAGCCGGGCACCCCCGTGCCTTCGCCGTCCAGGATCCGGATCCGCAGATCGGCCGGCGCTGCGGCCGCAGTGTCCAGCAGAAGGGGCTGGCCGGCCCCGAGGCACCCCTGGGACGGCCTCGCGGCCCAGGCGGCGGCGCCGGCGGGAGGCGCTTCGAAATGCACCGGGACATAGCTTCTGGGCCGCTGCTCGGACTGCAGGTGCGGGTCCTTCGTCAGGAAGTGGAACTGCCTACGCTCGCCCTGGGCGCGGACGAAGCAGGCGTTCAATCCGAGGTCCGGGGTGAGGAGGGGGTGGTAGGGAGCCAGGGCGGCCCAGGGGATGCGGATCTCGACGGAGAGGGTATCCCCGGTCTGGCGCCAGGCGGCCTGGGCACCCGGAAGGGGGATCATCTCAAGGTCCACATCCCGGTACCAGGTGAAGGCGAATTGCCAGGTGCGCCGGTCGGCGGGCTGCGGGGAGAACCCCATCACCCGGAAGCGCCGGGTGGGGCCCCCGTCCGGGGCCGGCGTGGCCAGCACGAGGAGGAGGCCGTCCCCGTTCTGGTACGCCCGGTCCCGGCAGACCAGGGTGGACTGGCGGCTCTGCACGAGGACATGGAGGGCTTCCCCGTCGGCCGCGCAGCGGAGGAGCACCGGGGGCGCCGCGGGGTCGTCACCCTGGAGGCGCAGGGCGGGATGGTGTTCCAGGGCCGGGTCCGGCCGGCCTTCTGCGGCCGGCGCCGAGGCCAGCCAGGGAATCACCAGCGGCTGCTGCCCCCAGGCCAGGGCGGCGAGGAAGGCGCTCATCAGGATCGGGCGCAGCATGGCACCTCCGGAGGCGAGAGGAAGGGGGGCCGCAAATGGAACGGATTCGTCCAGGTACTACGCAACCTGCCGCGGTGCGCTTATCCGTGGGATTAATATTTCCATATTTTGCAAAGTATGGAATCATATGCCCATGCCCGCCCCCGACCCCACCCTCCACCTCGTCACCCGCCAGCTGAAGGCCATGGCCCACCCGGGCCGGCTTTCGGTGGTCCGCGCCGTCGTGCAGGGTCCCGTCGAGGGCACACCCGCCGGCGAGATCCAGTCCCGCCTGGGCATGCCCGCTTCGACCCTGAGCCATCACCTCGCCGATCTCACGGAGGCGGGGCTGCTGGCCGCCAGCCGCCAGGGCACGACCATCCGCTATGCCGCCCGGTTCGACCAGCTCCGGGCCCTCACCGAGTATCTCTGGCAGGACTGCTGCGGCGGCGGCTGCCGGGATGCCAACTGCCTGTAGATCAGGAGCGGCCATGGAACCCACGACGCACCCCACCCACCTCAAAGTCCAGGACGCCTATGGCAAGATCGCCCGCATCGGCGGCGGCTGCTGCGGCCCCGCGTCCTCCTGCTGCGGCGGCGGCCGGGCCGAGTCGGTCGCCCAGGGCGTCGGCTATTCGGACGCGGAACTGGCGACGCTCCCCGAGGGGGCCAACCTCGGGCTCTCCTGCGGCAACCCCACGGCCCTGGCGGACCTGAAGCCCGGCGAAGTGGTGCTGGACCTGGGCAGCGGCGCGGGGCTGGACGTGTTCCTGGCGGCGCAGCGCGTGGGTCCCGGAGGGCGGGCCATCGGGGTGGACATGACCCGCGACATGCTCGCCAAGGCCCGCGGGAACGCCGCCGAGTTCCGGCGCCGGACGGGGCTGGACAACGTGACCTTCCACGAAGGGCAGATCGAGGCGATCCCCCTTCCGGACGCCACGGTGGACGTCGTGCTCTCCAACTGCGTGCTGAACCTGAGCCCGGACCAGGCGCAGGTCTGGAAGGAGATCGCCCGGGTGCTCAAGCCGGGGGGGCGGGTCTCCATTTCCGATATCGTCCTGCTCCGGCCCCTGCCCGAAGCCATCGCGGAGGACGTGCGCGCCCTGGTGGGCTGCATCGCCGGGGCGGCCCTGATCGACGACCTGCGGCGCATGGTCCGGGCCTCGGGGCTCGTGGACCTGACCCTCACGGAAAAGGAAGGCTCCATCGACGCCATGCTCCCCGAGGGGGATCCGCTGGCGGATCACCTGCTGAGCCAGCTGCCCGCGGGGACCCGGCCCTCCGACTACGTCACCAGCCTGATCATCGCCGCCCGCAAACCCTTCTGAACGGAGACGCCATGGACACCCCCAAGCGCCTGTCCTTCCTGGACCGCTACCTCACCCTCTGGATCTTCCTGGCCATGGGGCTGGGCGTGCTGCTCGGCTTTGCGGCGCCCGGCTTCAACCGGGCCATCAACGCCTGGAACGCAGGCACCACCAGCGTGCCCCTGGCGGCCGGCCTCATCGTGATGATGTATCCGCCGCTGGCCAAGGTGAAGTACGAGGAGCTGCACCTGGTCTTCCGGAACAGGCGCGTGCTGGGGCTGTCGCTGCTCCAGAACTGGGTCATCGGGCCGCTGCTCATGTTCGGGCTGGCGGTGCTCTTCCTGCGGGACCGGCCGGAATACATGCTGGGGCTGATCCTCATCGGGCTGGCCCGCTGCATCGCCATGGTCATCGTGTGGAACGACCTCGCCAAGGGGGACACGGAGTACTGCGCGGGGCTGGTGGCCTTCAACTCGATCTTCCAGGTGCTTTTCTTCAGCGTGTACGCGTGGTTCTTCGCCACGGTCCTGCCGGGCTGGCTGGGCCTCCAGGGGGCGGTGGTGAACATCACCATCGGGCAGATCGCCCAGAGCGTCTTCATCTACCTGGGCATCCCCTTCCTGGCCGGGTTCCTGACCCGCTTCGTGCTGGGCAGGATCAAGGGGCTGGACTGGTACCACCGGGTGTTCGTGCCCCGGATCAGCCCCCTCACCCTCATCGCGCTGCTCTTCACGATCGTCGTCATGTTCAGCCTCAAGGGCGACACCATCGTGAAGCTGCCCTTCGACGTCCTCCGCATCGCGCTGCCCCTGCTGATCTACTTCGTCGTGATGTTCATGGTGAGCTTCTGGCTGTCGAAGAAGGCCGGGGCCTCCTATCCCCAGAGCGCCACCCTGAGCTTCACCGCGGCATCCAACAACTTCGAACTGGCCATCGCCGTGGCCGTGGCCACCTTCGGCATCGCCCACGGGGCGGCCTTCGCCGCCGTCATCGGCCCGCTCGTGGAGGTGCCGGTGCTCATCAGTCTCGTGGGGGTGGCGTTCTGGCTGAAGGCCAGGTGGTACCCCGGCAGCGCGGAGACCGTCGTGGAAGCCAAGTGCTGCCCCACGGGCGGTGGGCAATGACCCGGTCGATCCTCTTCCTCTGCGTGGCCAACAGCGCGCGCTCCCAGATGGCCGAGGGCATCGCGCGCCAGCTCCTGCCCGGGGTGCGGATCCAGAGCGCCGGAAGCCGTCCCGGCCGCGTGAACCCCTACGCCGTCGAGGTGCTCGCGGAGCAGGGCATCGACGCCACCGGCCACACCTCGAAGAACGTGCAGGACATCGACCCCGCCACCGTGGACCTGGTCGTCACCCTCTGCGCCGAGGAGGTGTGCCCGCTGTTCCTGGGCAAGGCCGAGCGGCTGCACTGGCCCATCCCCGACCCCGCCAGCGACGACCCGGCCCTGACCGCCGACGACCTGCGGGCCCGGTTCCGGGCGGGACGGGATGAGCTCCGGTCCCGGCTGGAACGCCTGAAGACCGAGCGGTTCCAGCAGCCATGACCCTCACCCGCCTTATCCCCACGCCCACCACGGGCCGCTACCTGCTCGAACCCGCCACGCAGGCGGGAGCCCCGTTCCTCGTGGGTTTCCACGGCTACGCCCAGCGGGCGGAGGACCTCCTGGCCGACCTGCGGCGCATTCCCGGGGCCTCCCGCTGGAACCTGGTGTCCGTCCAGGCTCTCCACCGCTTCTACAGCCCGAAGACCCGGGACGTGGTGGGTTCGTGGATGACCAGCCTGGACCGGGACCAGGCCGTGGAGGACAACGTGGTCTACGTGCGGCGGGTCGTCGCCGAGCTGGGGGGCGGCGGGCTCGTCTTCGCGGGCTTCTCCCAGGGGGCCGCCATGGCCTGGCGCGCCGCGGCCCGGTGCGGGCCCTGCGACGGGCTCATCATCCTCGGCGGGGACCTGCCGCCGGACGTGGCGGGGGCCCCTGCCCTGGCCCTGCCGCCGGTGCTCCTGGGGCGGGGCGAGGAGGATGCCTTCTACCCCGCCGCCCAGCTGGAAAGGGACGTGGCCGCGCTCGAGGACCTGGGCGCCCATCCGGAGGTCCTCCGGTTCCCGGGCGGCCATGAATGGGGTCCCGGTTTTCTCGAGGCGGCCGGCCGGTTCCTGGAGCGGGTTCGAGGCTGACCCCGGCCCTCTTTCATAAGGGGTTTGCCCTCAGGCCCCGGTGCCGGTCCGCCCAGAAGGCCCACAGTGGAAGCAGCCATGAAAGCAGCCCGACAATTCCGATGGCCGTCGGGCTGGGTGGCGGCGGGGAGAAGGGGCCGGAGGCCCAGATGACGATGATCAACGCGAGAAGGGAGACGAAGGCCCAGGTTCCCTGCCCGTCCTTCGCGGTGGTCCTGCGCAGATAGACGAGGATGCCCCCCAGGACCAGCAGCCCTTCGACCAGGAACGTGGCGGGCAGGGAATTCCAGAGCGACAGGCCGACCTTGACCGGGAGTCCGGGCGCCAGCGGAAGATCCGGGCGGTGGACGACGGCATCGAGGAGCCAGTGGCTGAGCACCAGGCCCGACAACCCGAGGAAGTCGCCCAGGCGGTCCAGGCGCCCCCTGAGCGCAACGAGGGCGAAGGCGACCGCCCACGCCAGCACGGCAAGGAGGCTGTGGCTCCAGGGGTAGTGCACGAAGGCCAGGGGTGCGAAGGCGGTATCCCCCGGTCGGATCTGGACCGATTCCAGGCCCGTGAGGAGCAGGACGGGCCACACGAGGTCGAGCCAGAAGGCGGCCGCGAACAGCAGCCCCAGGGACTGCCTGGGCATCAGGGGCCTTACGGCGAGGGCAAGGCCAGCATGACCGGCGAACATGGGGATCGACCTCCACGAAGGATGGGATTCAGGTGGACTGCCAGGGGCGGAAGAACAGGACGACCTCCCAGCCGTCCGGATCCGGGACCACCCGCGCCTTTCCCAGCCAGTAGGGGTTCTCCGGCGCAACCTCCGGCCAGCCCAGACCCCTGAGCCGGGCCGCCGCCGCCTCCGCCGCATCCTGGCCGGGGTAGTAGCATACGAGCAGGTTCTCCCGGGAAGGCGCCGGCCCGGGGCTTCCCCGGAGGTGATGGGTGAACTCGAGATGCCAGGACGCGCCTGGGAAACCGACCATGAGTCCGTCGTAGCCGTCATGGTCCTGGAACGATCCGAGGACGGACATGCCCAGGCCCTGGACATAGAAGCGTTCGATTTCGGCCATCCGGTCGGTGGAACGGGCGAAACGAACCTGAACCGGCGCCAGCGCTTTCCTGTCCATGGTCCCTCCCGGCAGGTGCCCGATTTTACCATCCGGCCCTTGGGATCATCCCATTCCGGCTGGCGGCCGGCAGGAGGGTTCAGCCCTTGGGCTCGCCTTCCCCGGGCTTGGGCGCCCGGTAGGGCCGGGAACGCCCGGTGGCGGGGGCCGGAACGCGCTCCGAGGCCGCCCGGGCGATGGACGCGTCCCGCACGCGGGGCTCGCCCTTTTCCGTGCGGACGGGCCGGGTGGTGTCCTTGGGTTCCGCGGAAGCGGGCAGGCCCAGGGAGGCCAGGAGGAGGGGCAGAAGGAATGGGGTCAGTCGCATGATCGCCTCCTAGTTCACTTGGATGGTGTGGGTGGTTCCGGCCGTGACGGTGAAGCCCTTGTAGTCCGTCGTGGCCGCGGTGGTGAAGACCACCCGCAGGTCGTACACGTCCGGGGCGACGCCCGTGAGGGTCAGGCTCTGGCCGGGGGAGAGGGGCAGATCCGCCTGGTTGGGCCCCCAGGTGCTGGAGTTCGCCGGGGTGAGGTAGATGCCCGTGATGGTCAGGCCGGTGTTGTTGAACACGGCCACGGCGCCGTTGCCGCTGTTCTGCATGCCCAGGGTGGTGGTCTCCCCGTCATGGATCCGGACGTCGTAGACGGTGTCCGTGCTGCCGTCGTTGAAACGCGCGCGGACATCGTAGGAACCCGGGTACAGGCGGGTCAGGGTGATGGAGTCGGCCGGCTGCAGGGGATAGGGGGCGAGCTGGTCGGTCCCCCAGGTGGAACTGGTGCTGGGAGTCACGTAGAGCTGGCTCATGGTCACCGCGCCGTCATTGAAGACCCTCAGGCTGCCCTCGAGGGGCCGGTGCCGGCCGCCGCAGGCCAGAGCCAGGGCTGCCAGGAGGGCGCCGGCCAGGATCCACCATTTCGAATGGAATTTCATGAAACACCTCCAGAACGAACGGATTTAAGCGCGAAAGAACGGGAACCTGTCTTGAATTTCACATTCTACTTCAGAACCGCCGCTGCGGCTTCGTAGTTCGGCTCCTTCGTGATCTCGGGAACCAGTTCGGCGTGGAGCACCTGCCCCTGCCCGTCCAGTACAACGACCGCACGCGCAAGCAGGCCTTGCATGGGACCGTCCACCAGGGCGATGCCGTACGCCTCCCCGAAGGCCGGATTCCGGAAGCACGAGGCGGGCACCAGGTTCGTCAGTCCCTCCGCCGTGCAGAAGCGTCCGGAGGCAAAAGGCAGGTCCATGGACACGCAGAGCACGGAAGTATCGGGAAGCGTCCCGGCCAGGGCGTTGAACTTCCTCAGGCTCGTGGCGCAGACGGGCGTGTCCAGGCTGGGGAAGATGTTCAGCACCACCCTGCGGCCCGCGAAGTCGCCGAGCGCCGTTTCCGCCAGGTCGGTCCGCACCAGGGTGAAGGGCGGAGCGGCCGACCCCTCCTTGGGCAGGTCCCCGGACGTGTGGATGGGATTTCCTTTGAGGGTTATCTGGGCCATGACCGCTCCTTGGGCACCCGTTTCCGGGGCAAGTTTCGATCCAGATCGCAAGGGGGAGCCGGGCCAGGGTCTTCCGCCTTTCCGAGCCGTTCGGGCGGGTGGGAACGGGCGATCAGGTTGAAGTGCGGATCGTTCATTTTGATGGGCGCCCACCGGGGCCGGGAGGCGGAGGCTTGCCCGGCCATGGAAAAGGGGATGGCACGAAGCATGCTCCGGGTTCCCCGCCCCACCTCGGCGAGGATCCCCCATGAAAATCGATACGTCCCCCTACCGCGTCGCCGAGGGCAGGCCCCTCGATCTTGGGCAGCACCCCACCCGGGTGCATCCCCTCTTCACCTCCAAGGGCCAGTACCAGGACGTCCTCGCGGACCACACCGCGAAGCTGGGGGAACTGCAGGGCCTGCTCTACGCCTCCGGCAGCCATTCCGTCCTGCTGGTCCTCCAGGCCATGGACGCCGCGGGCAAGGACGGGATCATCAAGCACGTGATGTCAGGCCTCAACCCCCAGGGCTGCGAGGTGTTCAGCTTCAAGCAGCCCAGCGCGGAGGAGCTCAGGCACGACTTTCTCTGGCGCACGACCTGCCGCTTGCCTGAGCGCGGACGCATCGGCATCTTCAACCGGTCCTATTACGAGGAGGTCATCGTCGTCCGGGTCCACCCGGAGCTCCTGGCCGCCCAGGGGCTCCCTGGGCGCGCGGTGGAGGAGGAAACCTTCTGGACCGACCGCTTCCGCTCCATCCGGGAGCTGGAGGCCCACCTCCACCGCAACGCCACCTGCATCATCAAGGTCTTCCTGCACCTTTCCAAGGACGAGCAGCGCAAGCGCCTTCTCGAGCGCATCGACGAGCCCGGGAAGAACTGGAAATTCAGCTCGGCGGATGTGGCGGAGCGGGCCCGATGGCACGACTATGGGCAGGCCTACGAAGCGTGCCTCGCGGCGACCAGCACGGCCGCGGCTCCCTGGCATGTGGTGCCCGCCGATGACAAGAAGAATGCCCGCCTCATCGTCTCGCAGATCCTCCTGGACACCCTCGGCCGGCTGGGCCTGGCCTATCCGGACGTGGACAAGGAGCGCCGGCAGGAGATGAAGACCATCCGCCACGAACTTTGACCGCCCCTGGAGGTGCGCCCATGACCCGACCCGTCCCGCTCCACGAACCCGAACTCGCCAGGGCCCTGGCCAAGCTGCCCGGGTGGCGGCTCGAGGCAGGCAAGCTGCACCGGGACTACCAGTTCGCCGACTTCGTGGCCGCCTTCGGCTTCATGGCCGGGGCCGCCCTGGTGGCCCAGGGCATGGATCACCACCCCGAATGGTCCAACGTCTGGAACCGGGTCCGCATCGACCTCACGACCCATGATGCCGGCGGCATCACCGCCCTGGATGTGAAGCTGGCCGAGGCCATGGAGGAACTGGCCGGCAGGCAGCCAGGCACATGAACCCCATCGAGCGGAGCACCCAGGTAGGCGGAGGCAAGGAACGGAACATGGGGATCAACCCGGCGGGACAGCGCCCGAGCCGGATGGAGCGCCCTGTCTTTGAGGAGACGAAGGAACAACCGAAGGACACGGATCCCACGTGAGCGGCCGCGGGGGAGCTGTCGCCGGCGTCAGCGGGTGAGGGCGCCGGGTTTCAGGCCGTCCAGGGTCGCCACGATGGGGGCTTCCGCCGCGGTCTTCCAGGGGAGCAGGGGCCACCAGCGCTCCTGGCTCCAGGGGGCGCCGGGCTCGACGCCCTGCCCGGGCTTGGGCACCACCACGGCGGCGCCGCGGATCCGGGCCGCGGCGAGCACCCGCTCCACCGGCTCGGTCCACCCGTGGGCGGCGAGGTCGAACAGGCCCCAGTGGATGGGCAGCAGCACCCGGCCCTGGACGAGTTCGTGCGCCTTCACGGCCTGCTCGGGGCCCAGGTGCCAGTCGGGCCAGGCCTCGCCGTAGGCGCCGGCCTCGATGAGGGTGAGGTCGAAGGGGCCCAGGCGCGAACCGATATCGGCCATGCCGGGGAAGAGGCCCGTGTCGCCCGAGAAGTAGACCCGGTGGGAGGCGCCGCGGAAGGCGTAGCCCGCCCAGAGGGTGCGGTCCTTGTCGAAGGGGGTCCGGCCGGAGGCGTGGCGCGCCGGGGTGCAGGTGATCTCCAGGGAGCCGGCGGTTGCGCTTTCCCACCAGTCCAGCTCCGTGATCCGCGCTTTGGGGATCCCCCAGCCCTCCAGCCTCGCCCCCACGCCCAGAGGCACCACGAAGCGCACGTCCCAGTCCCGCATGGCGCGGAGGGTGGGGCGGTCCAGGTGGTCGTAGTGGTCGTGGGAGATGACCACCACGTGGGGCTTCGGCAGGTCCCCGAGGGGGATCACCGGGGCGTACCACCGCTTGGGCCCGGCCCAGGAGAGGGGGGAGGCCCGGGGTCCCCACACGGGGTCGGTGAGGACGCGGGTGCCGTCGATGTCGAGGTACACCGTGGAGTGGCCCAGCCAGGTGGCCCGGAGCCCGCTGGCGGGGGGCGTCTCCAGGGCGGGCCGCACCACGGGGAGCTCCCCGCTGCGCGGCGCCGCATGGGGGTTCCGGCGCAGGATGCTGCCGATGGCGCCGGTGAAATCGTTCCAGAGGGGCTGGGGGTTGTGGAACGTCCCGTCCTTCCATTGGGGTGAGTGCTGCATGCGCTGGCTCCGCGGGGGGGTGGTGGAGGCGACGGCCCAGAAGACGCCCGTCAGGAGGGCGGCTGCGAGGGCAAGAAGGATTCGGCGGCTCATGGATCCAATATTTGACACTTTGACGTTTTTTGTCAACTGTCTTTCCAACGCGGCACTGGGTTAAACTTTCCCGGTAGGAGCCGGGTCTCAAGTCCATTAGGGGAATCCATGCGCGCGATCACGAAGGTTGTCCTTCCCATCTGCACGGCCCTGGCCTGCCTTCTGGGCTGCGGCGGAAGCAGCACCTCCCCCGCGCCCACGGGCACCCTCGCCATCACCCTGAGTTCGGACAGCCTTCCGGGCTTCTCCCAGGTGGTCGTCAGTCTCGAGACCATCGAAGGCACCATGGACGGCAGCAAGTGGTTCACCCTGGGCCAGCCCAAGGGCACGGTCGACCTCATGGCCCTGCAGAACGGCCACGGGGTGGTGGTCCTGCCCGCGTCGAAGGTCTACTCGGGGACCTACACCCAGTTCCGCCTCACCTGGAGCGCCACGAACTACCAGTCCGCCATCAACCTCCCGGCCTACGTCGTCCCCGAGGGGGGTTCGGGCCAGGTGCTCACCATGCCGACGACCACGCTCGTCAAGGGCAGCGTCAGCGTCCCCGCCAACGGCGCGGGCCAGGCCCTGTTCATGTTCAACGGCGACCAGGGCGTCGTCTCGGCTCCCACCTCCACCACGCCCTACCGCTTCAACGCCACGGGCCAGGCCTTCGATCCCTCCAACTGCGGCCGGATCCTGGGCACGCTCTCGGGGCCCGCCGCCAGGCTCGCCGGCGTCGAGGTGTACGCCCAGACCCTGGACGGCCTGGGCACCGCCACCCTCGTGCGCCGCGCCGTATCGGACGCCTCCGGGAACTACGAACTGGACGGCCTTCCGTCGGGGAGCATCTACTTCGTGGCCGCCCAGCCCGCCAACTGCCTCGCCCAGGCCACGTCCGCGGGCACCCTGGCCGCGGGCGCCTCCCTCACCGCCAACCTCACCTTCGCCGCGCCGGTGACCTCGGGCACCCTGACGCTGGCGCTCACGCCCAAGTCGTCCTCCACCCAGGGCACCTGGGGCGAGCTGCGCCAGTCCCTGGCCGCGGGCGGCGTCAGCCCGAACCTCATCGTCCGCTCCCGTCCCGCCGTCATCGGCAGCGCGCAGGACACGGCCACGTTCCTGTCCGTGGCGCCGGGCACCTACGGCGTCACCGCCCAGCGCAGCACCTCGGGGGCCGCCCCGGTGATCCTCCCCGGGTCCCAGCAGGCCGTGACCGCGGGGGGAACCACCACCGTGACGCTGACCTTCCCCTAGAGTCCTGGACGGACACGGCGTTTCGAACCAGCATAGGGAATGCGGACGAACGACCAGGAAGCTGAGGCGGCCCTCCCCCGGGATCTCTCCCTGGTGCAGGCGGTCGCCCTGAACATGATCGACATGGTGGGCATCGGGCCCTTCGTGGTGCTGCCCCTGGTCATCGGCATCATGGGCGGGCCGCAGCATGTCCTGGCCTGGGTGGCGGGGGCCTTCCTGGCGCTGATCGACGGGCTCATCTGGGCGGAGTTCGGGGCGGCCATGCCGCGGGCGGGAGGGAGCTACGTGTTCCTCCGGGAGTCCTACGGGCCGCGCTGGGGGAAGCTGGTGTCGTTCCTCTTCATCTGGCAGACCATGATCCAGGCGCCCCTGGTGGTGGCCTCGGGGGCCATCGGGTTCGCCCAGTACCTGTCGTTCCTGCTGCCGCTCACCGCCGCCTCCCGGCGGGTCGCGTCGGGGACCCTGGTCGTCGCCCTGACCTTCATCCTGTACCGGAAGATCGCCACCCTGGGCCGGATCACCGTCGCCCTGTGGATCGGGGTCCTGGGCACCCTGGCCTGGTTCATCATCGGCGGGCTCTCGCACTTCGACGCCGGGCTCGCCTTCAGCTACCCCCCGGGCGCCTGGGACCTCACCTGGGCCTTCTGGGTGGCCCTGGGCCACGCCACGGTGAAGACCACCTACTCCTACCTCGGCTACTACAACGTGAGCCACCTGGGCGGCGAGATCCGCGACCCGGAGAAGAACATCCCCCGGGCGATCCTCATCTCCATCCTGGGCATCGCCGCCATCTACCTGGCCATGCAGTACGCCGTGATCGGCGTGATCCCCTGGCGGGAGGCGGCCGTGTCCCCCTTCATCGTGAGCACCCTCATCCAGCGGCTCTACGGGCCCGTGGCGGCCAACGCCGCCACCGTGCTCGTGCTGTGGATCGCGTTCGCGTCGCTCTTCGCGGTGATGCTCGGGTATTCGCGGATCCCCTACGCCGCGGCCCTGGACGGGAACTTCTTCAAGGTGATGGGCCGGCTCCACCCGACCAAGGGCTTCCCCCACGTCGCCCTGCTGTGGCTGGGGGCCACCTCCTTCGTCTTCAGCCTGCTGTTCACCCTGAGCCAGGTGATCAACGCGATCCTGGCCATGCGGATCCTGGTGCAGTTCATCGGGGGCGCGGTCGGGGTGATGCTGCTCCGGAACCGCCTGGGCAAGGCCCACCTGCCCTTCCGCATGTGGCTCTACCCCATGCCCGCGCTGGTGGCCATCGTGCTCTGGGCCTCGATCCTGGCTTCCACGGGCTGGCGGTTCGCCCTGGCGGGCCTGGGGATGACCCTGCTGGGCGTGGCCGTGTTCGGGGTGGTCTACGGCTTCCCCCGGCGCACGGGCCCGTAGGTGCCGGAAGTGCGGGTGCGAACGAGGCCGGACCGCGCGCCCCGTTTCACGGCTATGCTTGGGGTTCATCTTTCCAACGTGTGGAGCCCCCCGTGGACGACCTGGATTCTGCGCTTTTCGACCCCCTGGTGGGCCACCCGGACTTCCTCCAGCTTCAGCGGGAACGCCCGGCCGTGAATCCCATGAAGATCCTGGGCCTCCACGACGACGAAGCCAGCCATTCCCGGCTCCTGGCCCGGATCCTGTCGCACGGGGGCCCCTTGGCTTTCGGCCAGGCGATCTGGCCTGCCATCCTGCCCTCCCTCCCGGCCGGCCCCCTCGGCGCCGACCTGCACGAAGCCCGGTTCAAGGGGCGCGCGGAGTACCGGGACATCGACGTCCTGCTCCTGGACGAGGAGCGCAAGCTCCTCATCGCCATCCAGACCAACATCTGGGCCCGGGAACGGCCCGGCCAGATCTCCGACGACCAGAAGGTCCTCGAGGAACGCTTTCCCCAGTGGCGCGGTCTGTTCATCTTCCTCACCCCGGGCGGCCGCCTGCCCAGGACGCACAACCCCGAGTCCCGGTTCCCCTGCCTCCCGTTGGCCTGGGCCGCGATCCGCGAAGCCGTCGCTCCCCTGCGGGAACAGGACGAATCGGGAATCCTGAGACTGCTGGCCGCAAACATCAAGGAGAATTTCATGAACGGTGAAGAGCAGAACGCCCGGGCGCGGGCCCTGTGGGCCAACCCTGACGTCGCCAGGGCCCTGGACGTGCTCATGAAGAACCGCCCCAACCTGGGCGAGATCGGGGCCCGCCTCGTGGAGGGCGTCAACCGGTTCACCGGGAAGAACCTGACGCATACGGTCTACCCGTCCCGGGGCGAGATCGTGGAGATCAAGATCTTCGACACCGCGTGGGAGGAGCTGGGCCTGCCGGTCACGTACCTGTTCCACCACTACAAGGGCTCCATGCCCGCCGCCCGGATCTTCATCGAGGCCGAGTCCCGCAAGGAATTCAAGTCGCAGCTGGCGACCATCGCCCTGCTGGGGAAGGGGGTCATCGATCCGGACTACACGCCCATCGGGGACTGGAAGCAGTGGTGCCGGGTCTTCGACGAGGAGGAATACCCCGAGCGGCACGGCATCACCGAGCTGGCCTTCGACGAGAGCACGGTTCAGGCGCTGCTGAAGAAGTTCCAGGTCCAGTACATCAAGCTGGACAACATCATGGGCAAGTACAAGTCCCTGCTCCGCTAGAGCCTCTCCGCCAGCCCCGACTCCCGCACCGACGGATTCCCCGCCGCGAACGGCACCCGCTCCTTCTCGGCCAGCAGCACGACCCCCTTGCTCGCCCGCGTCAGCCCGGTGTACAGCAGCTCCCGCGTCAGCGCCCGGTGGTTGGTCTTCGGCAGCACGATGGCGATGCGCTTGTACTCCGATCCCTGCGATTTGTGCACCGTCATGGCGAACGCGTGCTCCAGCTGGTGCCTGAGCGGGTCCAGCGGGAAGGGCACGAAGCCGCCGGGCCTCGGGAAGACGGCGGCCTGGCGCAGGACGCCGTCGAACAGGACCTTCAGCACCAGCCCCTGGTCGCCGTTGTAGATGCCGCGCCGGTAGTCGTTGGCGGTCATCATCACGGGCTCGCCGGCGCAGAAGGGCACGGGATTGCGCAGGCCTTCGCCCGTCAGGGCCAGCATGCGTTTGTGGAAGTGCCTGTTGAGGTCCTGGACGCCGCGCAGGCCGGGGGCCTCCCGCAGGGCGCAGAGGATGCGGAACTGGTTGAAGTGGTGGAAGAGGGCGGCCAGGGGAACGAGGTCGGCCGCGGACCAGGCGCCGCCGGTGAAGGTGTAGGTGCGGGTGACCTTGGGGAGGAAGCCTTCGAGGCTGGTCACTTCCTTCTGGAGCCAGCGTTCCAGGAAGGCCTCCATGACGCCGGGGGAGGGGTCCACGAGCTCGACCTGCCGGAAGGTGAGGTCGTCCACGGTGGCGCGGACGTGGATGGGTTCCGCGCCTTCCCACAGGTCGGTCTGGGTGCGGATGGCGGCGGCGACGGACAGGATGTTGCGGCCTTCGGGGTCGCCGGCGTCCATGCGGTAGCTGGTGCGCAGGGTCACGCACTGGGGCGCCAGGCTCTTGACCATGTCGCTGAAGGCGCAGCCTTCCTCGACGCTGGGGAGCTGGTCGGCGTCGCCCAGGAGGACGAGGCGGGCGCCGGGGGCCAGGGCGCCCAGGAGGCGGCACAGGTGCTCCTGGCTGATCATGGAGGCTTCGTCGGCGATGACGATGCGGGCGGAGAGGGGGTTGCCGGGGCCGTGGCGGAAGCGCTCCTCGGCGGGGTGCCAGGCCAGGAGGCGATGGAGGGTGGCGGGGTCCAGGGCGGCCTTTTGGAGCTCGCGGTCGATGGCCTCGGGGTTCTCCAGCTGGGCCAGGGATTCCATGATGGATTCCCCCATGCGCTGCGCGGCCTTGCCGGTGGGGGCGGCCAGGGCGATGTCCTCCAGCCGGATGCCGGGCTGGCGCAGGAGGGCGCGGAGGATGGTGACGACGATGGAGGTCTTGCCGGTGCCGGGGCCGCCGGTGATGAGGGTGAGGCCGCCCCGCAGGGCCATGGCCACGGCCTGGCGCTGCTCGGGGTTCAGGGCGCGGCCGGCGCGCAGGTGGAAGATGGCTTCGGGGGGGTCCACGATGGGGGCGGCGGTCACGGTCTTCAGGGCGCCGGCCAGCGCGGCCAGGTCCAGCTCGTGGCCCAGGAGGCGCTGGGAGTAGAGCCAGCCGTGCTCCAGGATCAGGGGCTTGGCCTCCCCGGGGTCCCCGGCCAGGGACGGGGCCGACCTGCGCAGGAAGGCTTCCAGGTCGAAGGACTCCAGGTTGAAGGCCTGGAACAGGAGGTCGGCGGGGCCGCCGGGCTCGGGGACCAGGGGCATGCGGGTGTGGCCCTGGGCCTGGGCGGACAGGAGGGCCAGGACTATGGCGAACAGGCGCTTGCGCCGGTCGGCGTCCAGGCCGGGGGCGAGGCCGCTCAGCTCCCACGCGAAGATGAGCGCGGAGGGTTCCTGGTTCAGGGTCTTCAGGTGCTCGACCACGCGCCGGGGGAAGGACGCCCGGTCCCGGTGGAGGTCGAGGGTCTGCAGGAAGTCATCGGTCACGGGGCTCGCCTCCGGCGTGGGGGGGGACCATCTGGTCGACGGGGAGGGCCTTGAGCTCGGCCTCCCAGGCCTGGAGTTCGGCCCAGGACGGACGGCAGGTCCAGAGGCCACCCTCGGGGAGGCCGCGCAGGAACACGTACACCACGCCGCCGAAGGCGTCGTATTGCGCCTCGTCCGTGATGCCCAGGAAGCGGCAGGCGGTGCTGGCGTAGATCTGCACCTGCAGCCAGTAGTGGTCCCGGACGGTCTGGTCCAGGGACGCGGGGTCGTAGCCGGGCAGGCGGTTGGTCTTCCAGTCCAGCACATAGGCCTTTCCCCCGGTCCGGAAGAGCACGTCCATGGAGCCGTGCAGGAAATCCGGACGATCGGCGTAGGGCGTGAGGAAGTCCAGCTCCCGGAGCAGCTCGTCGGCCTCGTGGAGCACGGCGGTGCCGCCGTCGGGCAGCGGACAGGGCATCGTCATGGCGTGGTGGATCCAGCGCAGGGCCTCCCTGCGGCCCTCCTCGGGGAGCCACGCGGCGGCCAGGGCCTTGGTGGACGGCAGCGCGAGCCACGTGTCCTGGTCCACGCCGGCGAAGGAGGCCAGGTCCACATGCTCGAGGGCGGCATGGACCTTCGTGCCGAGCTTCTTGCCGCCGCGGGGGCCGTCGGCGGGGGTGAACTCCTTCACCTCCTCCAGGTGGGCCCCTTCCCCCCAGCCGGGCTTGAGGCCCTTCTGGAGGCTGGAATAGCTGAACATCCACAGGGGGCGCCCGAGTTTGCGCAGGGACGGGAAGGCGGGCAAGTCCAGGGGTGCGGGGAGCTCCAGGGTCCAGGGGCCGGGGTTGGGGGTCCGGGTGGCCGGGACCGCCACGCTGGCCGGAAGGCGCTCGAAGTCATCGCGGGGCGCCGGGCCCAGCAGGGTCTTCAGGCGGCGGTTCACGTTGCGGTAGAGGCCCTTCTTCGGGTCGCCGGCGGGGTCGAAGCTGCCGCCGGGGGCGGGAGGCTCGTCTCCCGGCACGTAGCAGGGGAGGATGAGCTGGGCTTCGGCCCGGGTGAGGGCCACGTAGGCCAGGCGCTCGCCCTCCTCGGACTCCTCCGTCTCGATGAGGGCCTGGACGGCGGCGGTGGCGGCCTTGGTGGAGCCCACCCAGGCGTGGCGCTCCCCGTGGAGGTGGTAGCGGTGGAGGTTGGCCTTGGTGCTGCCCTGGGACAGGCCGCCGAACAGGACCACCACGGGGGCCTGGAGGCCCTTGGCCTTGTGCATGGTGAGCACCTGCACGGTGCCGCCGTCGCGCTCCAGGCGCTGGGTCTCCCCTTCCTCCACCGCCGGGCGGTCCTCGCCGTCGATCCAGCGCTGCACCTGCACGGCCAGGCCCGCCAGGGTGCAGTGGCCGCCCAGGGCCTGCTGCTGGAGGAGCTCCAGGATGTGCAGGAGGTTGGTGAGGGCGCGCTGGCTCTCGTCCAGGAAGAGGAGCCGCTGGCTCAGGCCGCTTTCGGACACCACGCGGTTGAACATTTCGCCATAACGGCCGCGGGCGGCCAGCTCCCGCCAGGCGAAGAGCCGGGTGAGGATGGGGTGGCCTTCCGGCAGGTTGCGGGCCTTCTCCGCCTCCGCGAGGTTCAGCCCGAAGAAGGGCCCCAGCAGAACCTTGGCGCGGCGGCACTCGTCGAAGGGCGCTTCGATGGCCAGCATCAGGTCGCGGCAGGCTTCGGCCTCGGGACCGTCGAAGAGCCCGTCCTGGCGGTAGAGCGCGGCGGGGATGCCCCGGGCGCGCAGGGCGTCGGCCATGATCCGGCCCTCGCCGAGGGTGCGGGTCAGCACGTAGACATCCCCCGGCCCCAGCGGCTCGCCGTTGAACCGGCCCTCCCCGAGGGTCGCCTCCAGGGCCCGGGCCAGGGCCGCCGCGGCCTGGAGCTTGGTGGTGCGGGCGTCGGCCACCTTCACGTCCACCACCTTGATGGACGGGGCCCCGGTCAGGGCCAGCGCGGGCTTGCCGCAGTCCACGGGGTGCTCGTAGTGGCCCTCGTTGCCGCCGGTGAAGAAGGGGACGCCCCCGGTATTCCGGAAGATGGCGTTGTAGCCGCCGATGACGCCCCGGGTGGAGCGGTAGTTGGTGGCCAGGTGCAGGACCTGGGCGCCCTTTCGCCCGAGCTCGGCCAGGGCCTCCACGTAGGTGGGCAGGTCCCCGCCCCGGAAGCCGTAGATGGCCTGCTTGGGATCCCCCACGAGGAAGAGGCGGTGCCCGGGCGACGCCAGGAAGACGCGGCTGAAGATCTTCCACTGCCGGGCGTCGGTGTCCTGGAACTCGTCGATGAGGGCGATGTGGAAGCGCTCCCGCAGGCGGCC